>NZ_JBOBDO010000019.1:0-124738 GCF_050586665.1 Pseudomonas sp. ES4
CGCGATGAGGCCGGTACAGGCGACAAAAATCCCCGCCTGGTCTTTACTCTGAAGCGCGAAACCTCTCAATTGCCAAGGAGAAAGAGCATGTCTGGATGGTATGAAGTGAGCAAAAGCAGTAATGGTCAGTTCAAATTCGTACTGAAAGCCGCCAACGCGGAAACCATTCTCACCAGCGAGCTGTACACCACCCGCGCTGCCGCTGAAAAAGGCATCGTGTCGGTTCAGAGCAACAGCCCGAAGGATGAACGCTACGAAAAGAAAACCACCAAGGATGGCCATCCTTACTTCAACCTCAAGGCTGCTAACCACGAGATCATCGGTAGCAGCGAGGCTTACACCTCCGCTGCTGCGCTGGAGAAAGGCATCGCCAGCGTCAAAGCCAACGGGCCGACCACGGTGATCAAGGACAAGACCCTGCCGGTGCTCTAAACACACCGCCGATCGTTCCCACGCTCCGCGTGGGAACGCCTCTGGGGACGCTCCGCGTCCAGTGACGCGGAGCGTCACGGGCTGGATTCCCACGCAGAGCGTGGGAAGGATCTTTATGGTCTTCAGACCTCGACTGGAACTGTCAGCTTCGGGCTGCCCAACGCATGGGTCTTCGAATCAAAAAACCGCAACTCACTCCCGGTGCCTTCAAACACCTTCGCGTAGTGCCGCTTCTGGTGCTGAATGAAGGCCTTGCTGCGCGGGTAAATCGAGATCGCCACCCGTTGCGGTTTCGCCTGGCGCAAGGCGTGAATGATGTGGCTGTCCTGCTCACCCAGGGCATGGCCAAACAGGCATAACCCGTCGCCATGGCCAAGTAACTGGTCGTAGCAGAACGACAGATAGTCCGAGCTGCGAATGGTTTTGAGCTTGTCCTGCGCCGGCCCTTCATTGACGAACAGCGGCACATCGTCGAGGGTCTTGATCGTGTTGTTGATCGCGAAACTTCCGAGCAACGTGCCCTCGGTCGACATCAGTTTGCGCGCCGTGCCGTCCTGATTCCGCACCAGATGCAAGCCGCCATGCAGGTAAAGCAGGCGGGTTTTATCGGTCGCCGTGGCGCTCAGGTCAAAGCTTGATTCTGCCCCCTGAAACAGGTCGCTGATCGCATCAGGCTGGTGCTGGCTCGCCCAGTAATTGAGCAGATCGTAATTGGTGGTGAACACGGTCCGGTAGCGGCCCAGTTCCTGATTGATCGTCGCCAGCGACGAAGGCACCACCAGCCGCCACGGGATATGCACTGCGTGCACGGTGTTGATCAGCGCTTCCTTGATCGCGTAGTAACGATTGCGCGGCGCGGCGGAACTCACGGCCAGGGCCTTGTTGACCCGGCTGGTGGTTTTCAACGCGCTGAGCACCTGCTCGAAGCTGCGCGTCTGCATGGCGTCGAACACGCTCAGCTCGGACTGGTTCAGGGGTTTTTCTTCGACGGTACGGGCGTTTTCGAACAGCGAGTCGTAGCCGAAATCGTCCCACACGGCGCGACTGGCGCCGTTGCCCACCAGCAGGCCGCTGAACGAGGCGGTGGCGCGCAAGGCGTTCCAGTCTTCAAGTTGGGCATCAACATCCTGGAAATCGGTCATTGCGGTCAAAGTCTCAAAACAAAGGGGCTGATGGGCGGCGACTTTATCACGACCAAGACTTGAGCCAGATCAAGTTACTGCGTAACCGATAGGTCGATCCTGTGGGGCCCCGCTGGATCGGCGCTAACGATTCGGCCTCAGCCAGGAGACTCGCTCATGAGCAGCACGTTTTTCATCCCCGCCGTGAACATCATGGGCATCGGTTGCCTCGACGAAGCCATGGACGCCATTCGCAAGTACGGTTTTCGCAAGGCGTTGATCGTCACAGACGCCGGGCTGGCCAAGGCGGGCGTAGCGAAGATGATTGCCGAGAAGCTGGCGAAGCAGGACATCGATTCGGTGATTTTCGACGGCGCCAAGCCTAACCCGAGCACCGCCAACGTCGAGATCGGCCTGGGTCTGCTGAAGGAAACCCGCTGTGATTTCGTGGTGTCCTTGGGCGGCGGTTCACCCCATGACTGCGCCAAAGGCATCGCGTTGTGCGCGACCAACGGCGGGCAGATTGGCGATTACGAAGGCGTCGATCAATCCACCCAGCCGCAACTGCCGCTGATCGCCATCAACACCACCGCCGGCACCGCCAGCGAGATGACCCGTTTCTGCATCATCACCGACGAATCCCGTCACGTGAAAATGGCGATTGTCGATCGCAACGTTACGCCGCTGCTGTCGGTCAATGACCCGGCGCTGATGGTCGCCATGCCCAAGGGCCTGACGGCCGCCACTGGCATGGACGCACTGACCCACGCCATCGAAGCCTACGTTTCCACGGCGGCCAATCCGATCACCGATGCCTGCGCGCTGAAGGCGATCACCTTGATCAGCAACAACCTGCGCCTGGCCGTCCGCGACGGCAGCGACATGGCCGCGCGGGAAAACATGGCTTACGCGCAGTTCCTTGCCGGCATGGCGTTCAATAACGCATCCCTGGGTTTTGTCCACGCCATGGCCCACCAGTTGGGCGGGTTCTACGACTTGCCGCATGGGGTGTGCAACGCGGTCTTGTTGCCTCACGTACAAAGCTTTAACGCGCTGGTATGCGCCGATCGCCTCACCGATGTCGCCCTTGCGATGGGTGCCGATGTTCACGGCCTCACCCCGGAAGCGGGCGCCCAGGCGGCCATCGCGGCGATTCGCAGTCTGTCCAAAGACGTGGAAATCCCTGCCGGCTTGCGTGAGCTCGGCGCCAAGCTCAACGACATCCCGATGCTCGCCAGCAATGCCTTGAAAGATGCGTGTGGGCTGACCAATCCACGCGTGGCGGATCAGCGCCAGATCGAGGAGATTTTCCGCAGCGCGTTTTAGGAAGTCTTGCGGCCGGGCGCGAGCATCGCGCCCAACGCCAGGCCAGAAACAGGCTGATCCAATAACTCAAAGACTGGCCAAACACCGCGACGCAATAGGGCGGCCAGAACCGCCTGTGGGCTGATTGCTTTGCCGAATCGCGTAAAAACCGGGCTATCCTGCCGACTCTGTCGAACAGAAGTCATCGAGCCCTCCATGCTGCAAAAAAGCCTGATCCGCCGCCTCGACCTGATCACTCTCCAGCTGTTTGTCGCCGTTCACGAGGAGGGCACGCTGACCCGCGCCGCCGCGCGTGAAGCCATCGCCGTGTCGGCGGCCAGCAAGCGGCTGATGGAGTTGGAAGAAGCGCTGGGCATCAGCCTGTTCGTGCGCCAGGCCAAGGGCATGACCCTGACGCCGGCCGGTGAAACCTTGTTGCACCACGCTCGGCAGATGCTGTTCAACGTCGAGAAAATGGGGCTCGAACTGGGCGAACACAGCCACGGTATCCGCGGCTATGTGCGGATGCTCGCCAACCTGTCGGCGATCATTCAATTCCTGCCCGAAGACCTGCGGGACTTTTCCGAGCGTCATCCTCAGGTCAAGACCGACCTCGAAGAACGTCCCAGCAGCGGGGTGATTCAGGGTGTGCTGGATGGCGTGGCGGACCTTGGGATCTGCTCCAGTGACAGCGACGTCAAAGGTCTGCACAGCGTGCTTTATCGACAGGACAAATTGATGGTGTTGATGCTGCCCGATCATCCGTTGGCGAGTCGTTCCAGCCTGGCCTTCGTCGATACGCTGGGCAGCGATTACGTCGGTCTGCATTCCGCCAGTTCAATCAATATGCGTACCCACGCAGCCGCGCGCGAGGCGGGCAAAGTGCTGCGGTTACGGATTCATGTACCGGGTTTCGACGCCATGTGCCGGATGGTCCAGGCCAACATGGGCATCGGCATCCTGCCGCAAAAAGCCTATGAGCTGTTTGGTCGGGCGTTGGGCTTGCACGCGGTGCCGTTGACGGATGACTGGTCGGATCGCGCGTTGGTTCTGGTGGTACGCGATGAAGCGGCGCTGTCGCCGGTGAGCCGGATGTTGTTCGAGCATTTGCGCGGCGAGGTCTGATTATTCTTGATTGGATAGACCGGCCCTATCGCGAGCAGGCTCGCTCCCACAGGGGATTTATGTGCGCCGCAGATCAACTGTGGGAGCGAGCCTGCTCGCGATGGCTGACTTGAGGTCGCAGTAGTCTTTCAGACCGTTCGCGTTTCGCGAACGCTCGTTGCCAACTGAAGGTTGGATTCCTTCGCCCGTGGTCCTCTAGCCTTGGCTCAATTCCAAGAACAACATGAGGTACCCCGCGATGACTGCCCCCTTGAGTGCAATCAAAGTGATCGAGATCGGCACGCTGATCGCCGCGCCGTTCGCCGCGCGCATGCTCGCCGAGTTCGGCGCCGACGTGATCAAGATCGAAGCCATGGGTCAGGGCGACCCGCTGCGCAAATGGCGCAAGCTGCACGAAGGCACGTCGCTGTGGTGGTACCTGCAATCGCGCAACAAGAAGTCCCTGGCGTTGAATCTGAAATCCCCCGAAGGCATTGAACTGGTCAAGCAACTGGCGACCAGCGCCGACGTGCTGATCGAAAACCTGCGCCCCGGCGCCCTGGAGAAACTCGGTCTGGGCTGGGACGTGTTGCATGCCCTCAATCCCAACCTGACGCTGGTGCGCATATCCGGTTATGGCCAGACCGGCCCTTACCGCGATCGCCCAGGGTTCGGTGCAATCGGCGAGGCCATGGGCGGAATTCGCTACACCACCGGCACCCCCGGTTCACCGCCGGCCCGGGTCGGTGTCAGCCTCGGCGATTCCCTGGCTTCACTGCATGCGGTGATCGGCGCCCTGATGTCGCTGCTGCGGGTCAAGACCGGGCAGGGCGGTGGGCAAGTCGTCGATGTGTCGCTGGCTGAAAGTGTGTTCAACGTCATGGAAAGCCTGGTGCCGGAATACGACATGCTCGGCCATGTTCGGGAGCGCAGCGGCGGGGCCTTGCCGGGCATCGCGCCCTCCAACACTTACCTGACCGCCGATGGCGCCTACGTGGTGATCGCCGGCAACAGCGACCCGATCTACAAGCGCTTGATGGACGTCATCGGTCGCCGTGACCTGGCCGATGCGCCGGAATTCGCCCATAACGACGGGCGTGCCGCCAAGAGCAACGTGCTCGACGCGGCGATCACCCACTGGACCAGCAGCCTGCCGATCGACGATGTGTTGTCGGCACTGGAAGCCGCCGAAGTCCCGGCCGGGCGCATCTATTCAGTCGCCGATATCGTCGCCGATCCGCACTATCAGGCGCGGGACATGCTGCTCAACGCCGACCTGCCCGGCGGTGCCACGGTGAAGATGCCCGGCATTGTGCCGAAAATGTCCGAGACGCCCGGTGGCGTGAACTGGTCCGGGCCTGCGTTGGGCCAGCATACCGATGCCATCCTCTCGGGGCTGGGCCTTGCGAATTCGGACATCGAGCGGCTGAAGGCTCAAGGGGTGGTGCAATGATCACTGATTTTTCCGAGACCCTGATTGTTCAGGAAGTCTCCCCCCGCGACGGCTTGCAGATCGAGCCGACCTGGGTCGAAACCGTCGACAAGATTGCCTTGATCGATCAGCTGTCGCTGGCTGGTTTCAGCCGCATCGAAGCAGGTTCGTTCGTTTCGCCCAAGGCGATTCCGGCGCTGCGCGATGGTGAGCTGGTATTCAAGGGCATCGCCCGGCAACCCGGGGTGATTTACGTCGCGTTGATCCCCAACCTGAAAGGTGCACAACGAGCACTGGCGACTGGGGCTGACGAGTTGAACCTGGTGATGTCCGCCAGCCAGACCCACAACCTGGCCAACATGCGCATGCGTTGCGAAACCTCATTGGCCGCGTTCGGCGAGGTTGTGCAATACGTTCGCGGAACGACGGTGCGACTCAACGCCAGCATCGCCACCACCTTCGGCTGTCCGTTTGAAGGCAAGATCGATGAAGATCGCGTGCTGCAAATCGTCGAGGCGTATCAGGAACTCGGGATCCAGGGCATTACCCTGGCCGACACCACTGGCATGGCCAATCCGCGGCAGGTCGATCGGCTGGTGCGGCGGGTCTTGCAACGAGTTTCGCCCGCTGATCTGACCCTGCATTTCCACAACACCCGCGGCCTCGGTTTGTGCAACGTACTGGCCGCTTATGAGGCCGGTGCCCGACGCTTTGACGCGGCGCTGGGCGGCCTCGGCGGTTGCCCGTTCGCGCCGGGTGCCTCGGGCAATATTTGCACCGAGGATTTGGTCAACCTGTGCGCTGAAATCGGCATTCACACCGGCATCGATCTGCCGCTGCTGCTGCAATTGTCGCGAGGACTGCCCGCGCTGCTGGGCCACGAAGTCCCCGGTCAACTGGCCAAGGCCGGACGCAATTGCGATCTGCATCCAAGCCCGTCCTGACCACACCGAATCCCCCTGTAGGAGTGAGCCTGCTCGCGATGACTGATTCACATCAAACATAGATGTCGACTGAACCACCGCTATCGCGAGCAGGCTCGCTCCCACAGTAAAAACACTCACATACAGCCTCTCAACCAGACAACAAAAACAATCGGACACCCACGGGCAGTCCACCTGGAGAATCTCATGAGCCTTAATGTACTGGAGGCGGGCGCGAGCCCGTCCGTTAACCACGACAAAGAAAAAGCCCTGGTCAGCAAAGTCGCCTGGCGCCTGATGCCGTTGATCATGGTCTGCTACCTGTTCGCGTTTTTCGACCGCATCAACATCAGCTTCGCCAAGTTCCAATTGCAGGCCGATCTGAGCCTGAGCGACACCGCTTACGGCCTCGGCGCCGGGTTGTTCGTGGTCGGTTACGTGATCTTCGAAGTGCCGAGCAACATGATGCTGTACAAGGTCGGCGCCCGACGCTGGATCGCCCGGATCATGATGTCCTGGGGGCTCGCCACTGCGGCCATGGTCTTCGTCAACAGCGAATGGCAGTTCTACGTGCTGCGCTTTTTGATTGGTGCGATGGAGGCCGGTTTTGCGCCGGGAGTCCTGTATTACCTGACGCTGTGGTTCCCGCAGCACTATCGCGGGCGCATCACCTCGATGTTGTTTCTGGCGTCGGCGTTTGCCGGTCTGGTCGGGGCTCCGTTCTCCGGGCTGGTGCTTCAACACCTCGACGGGGTCCTCGATATGCGCGGCTGGCACTGGCTGTTTCTGCTGGGCGGCGTGCCTTGCATCGGCCTCGGTTTGCTGGTACTGACGTTGCTCAAGGACCGCATCGAAGACGCCCATTGGCTGACGCCGTCAGAGAAAACGCTGCTGGCCAGCCGCATTGCGCACCATGAACCGCACAAGAGTGGCGGCTCGTTGCTCGCCGCACTGCGGATCCCGGGTTTCCTGACCCTCGGGCTGATCTACTTCCTGATTCAGGTGGCGTCCTACGGCTTGAACTTCTGGGCCCCGCAACTGATACGCAGCGCTGGCACCGAAAGCCCGGTGATGATCGGTTTGCTGACTGCCATCCCTTACATCTGCGGCGCGATCACCATGGTGGTGATCGGGCGGTTGTCCGACTCGACTGGCGAGCGACGCAAATTTGTCGCAGGTCTGGTGGCGGTGGGCGCGGTGGGGTTCTTCTGTGCGGGGATCTTCGCTAATCACACGACCTTCCTGATTGTCGCGCTGGGCTTGCTCGGTGCCGGGATCATCGCGTCCATCCCAAGCTTCTGGACCCTGCCGCCCAAGCTGCTGGCCGGTGCGGGGGCAGGGGCTGCTGGCGGGATCGCAGTGATCAACACCCTCGGCCAGTTCGGCGGCATCGTCAGCCCGGTGATGGTGGGGCGGATCAAAGACCTGACCGGCAGCACCACGCCGGCGCTGTATGTCATCGGCGTCTGTGCGCTGATCGCCGTCGCGCTACTGCTGTGGGGGTTGCCGCAAAAGCTGCGCACGCTCGACAAGTTTTAAAAGTTTCGCAGGCTACGCCGGTTCCTGCTCCGACCACGCATCACTGCTGGAGCTGGCGAAGGCTGCGATCGCAAGAAGATGATCGTTCCCACGCTCTGCGTGGGAATGCTTCAAGGGACGCTCCGTGTCCAGCGACGCGGAGCGTCACGGGCTACATTCCCACGCAGAGCGCGGGAACGATCAAGACGTTGCTGTTATCGCTTTTTCCAATGTGCCACCGAACTGAATCAACACCACTCCAGCCATTAACAACACCGCCCCAAACACCCGCGGCAACGTCATCTCCCGCTCCACCAACCCAAACCACCCGAAGTGATCCAGCACCAGCGACGCAACCACCTGTCCCGCCAGCGCCAACGCCATAAACCCCGACGCCCCGAGCTTGGGCAGCAGCACCAGCGCCAACGAAATAAAGCACACCCCAAACGCACCGCCGGTCCACATCCACAGCGGCGCCTTGCTGATGAACGCCAGTGACGGCAACGGCAAACGCAGCGCCAACATAACCGGCAACAACACCACAATACTGATCAACAACGACGCGAGGGTCGCCCACAACGGATGGCCCAAGCCACGCCCGAGGTTGGCGTTGATTGCGCTTTGAAAAGGCACCACCGCCCCGGCTATCACGGCCAGCAGCAACAGCCCGGCCCAATGCAACGTACTCATGATGAATCTCCAACAGGTTTTGCTGGACTCTAGAGTATTCGTCGCGCAGATTTAAATTCCAAATAGCTATCCAGAACATGCATCAGATGAATGATCTTCGCCGCCTCGACCTCAATTTACTGGTGATCCTCGACGCCTTGCTCAGCGAGCAACACGTGACCCGTGCCGCTGAACGCCTGCACCTGAGTCAGCCGGCCGTCAGCCATGCCTTGGCGCGGTTGCGTGATCTGCTTGGCGATCCTTTGCTGGTGCGGGCGGGCGCCAGTCTCGTGCCAACCCCGCGAGCCCTGGAGTTGATGGCGCCGTTGGCCGAAGCCCTGGCTCAAGTGCAATCGCTGCTGGCACCGAATACCTTCGATCCGGCCACCGCCAAGCGCACGTTTCGACTGGCGATGTCCGACTACGGTGCTGCAATCGTCCTGCCGGGGTTAGTACGGACCTTGCGCCGTGAAGCGCCGGGCATCGACCTGCAAATCAGCCATGCCAGCCGCGAAGGCATGCTCGAGGGTGTGCTCAACGGCGACATCGACGTAGCTGCAGGCGTGTTTCCAGAGTTGCCGAACGAGTTGCGCAGCACCCCGCTGTTCGAAGAGCACTATGCCTGTCTGGTCGACCGCAACAGCCTGCCCGCCAATGGCGTGCTCGACCTGCCAACCTACCTCGCCCGCCCCCACGTCCTGCTGGAAATGCGCGGCAGTGGCACCCCGGAAATCGAACGAGCCCTTACAGCCCTGCGTGAACGCCGTCGCGTGGCGATCAGCCTGCCGCACTGGAGCGTCGCCCCGGAATTCATCAGCGGCACCGACCTGATCCTCACCGTCGCATCCCGAGGGTTGCTCAATATCGATGAGCAGTCGCTGATCGTCGTTCCGCCACCGTTTCATATTCCGCCGTTTACGTTTGTGTTGGTTTGGCACAAGCGGCGGGGCGGGGATCAGGCGTTGAACTGGTTGAATGGGCAGATTGGGGAAGGGATAGTACGTGGCGATCAAACCGGCTCATCAATTAACGATTGAGGTGAAAAATTGCTCAGCGGCCTCAACCACCTGACCCTCGCCGTCACCAATTTGAACCGCAGCGTGGCGTTCTATCGCGATCTGCTGCAACTTCAGCTTGAAGCCACCTGGGACACTGGCGCCTATCTCTCGCTGCCGGGTCTTTGGTTGTGTCTTTCCCTCGATCCACTGCGCAACTCTGAACCCGCCGCCGATTACACCCATTTCGCCTTCGGCATTAACGCAACAGACTTCCCGCTCTTCGTCGAACGCCTGCGATCCGCCGACGTCCGGGAATGGCGTGATAACCGGAGCGAAGGCGCATCCTTCTACTTCCTCGACCCTGACGGGCACAAGCTCGAAGCCCATGTTGGCGATCTGGCGTCACGGCTGGCAGCCTGTCGGCAACGTCCCTATGCGGGAATGAAGTTCTTCGACGATCTGTAAGTCGGATCCCGGGAACCTGAGATAGACTTGCGTGCATTCACCCCGGCTCAACAGGACTTCCAATGACCCCATCGCTGCTAATGGCTGTTCTCGCCTCAGGCTTTATCTACGGCATCACGCCGGGGCCGGGTGTATTGGCAGTGTTTGGCATTGGTGCGGCGCGCGGTCGAAGGGCCGGGGCGGGGTTTCTCTGCGGGCATTTGCTGGGGGATGTGGTCTGGTGCAGCACTGCGCTGATCGCGATTGTCGGTGCGCGGGAAATCGGCAGTAGCGCATTCGATGTGCTGGGCGTACTCAGCGGGCTGTACCTGTTTTGGCTTGGTCTGCGTGCGGTTCGCGCTCGTCGCAGCAGTGACGAAGCACCTCAAGGCCCGGCGCGGCAGCCATTCTGGCACGGCATTCTGTTTGGCCTGACCAATCCGAAGGCTTACCCGGTGGCGGTAGCGACTTTTACCGCGCTGCTGTCCAGCCGTGCCGAACTGCTGCACTGGTCGATGCTGCCGTGGCTGATTGTCCTGAGCTTCGTTGGTGGTCTCATGGCCTACGCTATCCTCATTGGCATTGTCGGTGCGCGGCAGGTACGCATGTTGTACCAGCGCCATGAGCTGCTGATCACCCGGTTGTGTGGGGTGATGTTTATCGGATTCGCCATCAATGCCCTGGCGCATGCATTGCCGGGGTTGGTGACGAACAAGGCGTGAGGCTGATTGCAAGGAAGCGTCAGTTGTACTGATGGGGCAGGGAAGGTTATTTATTGCTGCATTGGCCGGACACGCTCACCGCACTATGGCAACCAGAAATTCCGCGCCGTTGGCGAGTTACATCGATCTCTTGCTGGACGCCGTCTGTGCGGTCGACAAACAAGGTCGCTTCGTATTTGTCAGCGCGGCCTGCGAGCGCATTTTCGGCTATACCCCCGAAGAGCTGATCGGCCAGCCGATGATTGATCTGGTGCATCCCGCCGATCGTCAGCGCACCCTCGATGCCGCGCGGGAGATCATGGGCGGCGAGCCCAAGCTCAATTTCGAAAACCGCTACCTGCGCAAAGATGGCCAAGTGGCGCACATCCTCTGGTCGGCGCGCTGGTCGGAAGTCGACCAACTGCGCATCGCCGTGGCACGTGACATCACTGAGCGTAAACAGGCCGAATCCCGGCAAGCGGCGTTGTATGCGATCTCCGAAGCGGCCCACGCGGCGGAAGACTTACTGGCGTTGTTCAAGCGCATCCATTCGATCATCGGCGAATGGCTGCCGGCGCTGAACTTCTCCGTGGCGCTGTATGACGAACACTGCGCCCAGCTGAATTTCCCTTATCACGTCGACGACCTGGAGCGGCAACCCGAGCAGCCCGGAACGATCACCGGACGTCTCTGTGCGGAGGTGATTCGCAGCGGCCAGCCGATTCTGCTGACCCCGGATCAGGACCATTTGCCGCAAGGGTTCGAGGCGCTGGTCGCGGGTCCGCATTCACCTTGCTGGCTGGGTGTGCCGTTGAGTTCACAAAACGGCACCATTGGTGCGCTGATCGTTAAAAGCGTGCCCGGTGGTGAGCGCTACACCGAACAGGACAAGGAGCTGCTGCAATACGTTTGCGCCCAGGTCGCCACTGCGATTGAGCGCAAGCAATTGCATGCCAGACTCCAGCACATGGCCCAGTACGACCAACTGACTCAGTTGCCCAACCGAGAGTTACTCCGGGACCGGCTTAAAGATTCACTGGCGCTGGCGCGGGCGGACTCTGGCCGAATGGCACTGCTATACGTCGACCTCGACCGCTTCAAGCAAGTCAACGACACCTACGGCCATGCGGTCGGCGACATGCTGCTGCAAGCGGTCGCCAACCGGCTCAAAGGCTGCGTTCGAGAAACCGACACGGTGGCACGCATCGGCGGTGATGAGTTTGTGGTGTTGTTGCACAGCATCCACGCCTCCGAAGATGCCCACAGCGTGGCGGGAAAAATCCGACAGGTTTTGGCTCAACCCCTGCGTCTGGACGGCCACAGCCTGATCATCCAGACGAGCATCGGCGTTGCGCGATACCCCGACGACGGCACTGAAGAAAAGCAGTTGTTCCGACATGCCGATGAGGCCATGTACGTCGCCAAGCGCCAACATCAACAGCGCCTCGGCGTCTGAAAAATCTGCCACCGTTCGTCGCGGCGATTTCAATTTTTCTAAACCTTTGTGGTGATCGAAATTCTGATTCTATGCGGGCTTCTGCTCGCCGCGATCATTACCAAGAGGTAGAGAATCATGCCTAACTCAAGAAACTCGAACTCGGGAAACTTCGGCAACGATCGAACGAAGGCGTCTGAAGCCGGTCGCAAAGGTGGGAAAACTACCACCACGACCGTCGATAAAGACTCTTCGAAACCCGATATGGGCCGCAAAGGTGGTCAGAAATCGAAGTAGCGGTGAAGGTAGTTTTGATTGAGAGGCGGGAGCGTAAGCTCCCGTTTGAATTTTTAACGAGGAGGGCGCGACCATGAGCCGGATGGCCACCCGATTACGCAATGCCAGTTTTGCCACATTGCTGGGCCTGTGCGCGAGCAGTGCCTTTGCCCAGTCCCCCGCCGAATTCATTAACGATGCGTCGGCCAAAGGCATGGCCGATATCGAAGCCAGCCGCCTGGCGCATCAGAAAACCGAATCCCAAGTGGTCAAGGACTACACCATCGTCGTCATCAATGACCGCACCACCGCCAACCAGCACTTGGCGAAAATTGCCAAGCAACTGGATTTGCCGGTAGCTCCGCGCGACGAAGTCGTCGATAAAGCCAAAGCCTTGATGCCGCAAGTGCAGGACGGCGCGAGCTTCGACCAGGCCTACGCGGCCAGTCAGGTGAAAACCACCCAGGAAGCCATCGAACAGCTTCAACAGGCAGCGCAGACCATCGATGTGCCTGAAATCAAAGCCTTCGCCGAAGAAACGTTGCCCAAGCTGCAGAACCACCTGGAAATGGCCAAGGCGCTGCAAGCCAGTCGCTAACCCACAAAAATGCGGGTGACCTCGAGTCACCCGCGATGAGCCCGATCAGCCTTCATCCAGATCCTGCTTGCCTTTTTCCTGGACGACAGTGCCGTCCAGGGAAATCGTTTCGCCCTCGCCAAGTTGCCGATACTTCTTTCGCAGCGCTTCCAACTGTTTGAGGTCCAGCGCCTCAAGCCCGAGCATTGCGTTCTGCGCCTCCTTCGTCACCCGCAGCAACTCATCGACCTTCAAGTGCAAAATGTCCGTATCGCGGTTCTGGGTGTTCTGGATCAGGAACACCATCAGGAAGGTGATGATGGTGGTCGACGTATTGATGATCAGTTGCCAGGTGTCGTTAAAGTGAAAAATCGGCCCACTCAAACCCCACAGAAAAATCAGAATGATCGCCCCCATGAACGTCTTGGGGCTGCCGGCCCACAGGGAAAGTTTCTGAGCGACGTTTGCGAATTTCATAGCCGTGCTCCTTATAGGGATGCGCCTGATTTTCAGACAGCGACGGCGAGTTGGAAATTCTAATTACATTTGCATGTTCAATAAAAAAACCGGCCCTTGAGGTCAATGCTGATCAGTTAAGAAACGACACAATCTGTAGCAGCTGGCGAAGCCTGCGTTCGGCTGCGAAGCAGTCGTGAAATCAGACGATGCGGTGTTAAAGGAAGACCGCAAACTCAGGTTTTACGACCGCTGCGCAGCCGAACGCAGGCTTCGCCAGCTGCTACGGATCGCGTTTTGGCTTAACTGATCGGCATTAGCCCTTGAGGCCGGTTTTTCAGGAGTCCATTCACTCCACCAACTTCACGTCCACCGACCAACTGAAGTACCCCAATGCCTCGCAGCTTTTATCGATCAGCATGAATTGCAGTTCGCACGTCGCCACCCCAGCCGCCAATTGCGTGCAGTGCCAATAATGATCATCGGCCGTGTGGCTGCCCGGTTGGGTCGGGTTTTCGGGATCGGGTGCAGGGACTGTCAGGTTGGCGTGGACGACCAGTTCGGGCGGTGAAAGTACCCCGGCATCACCGACAGACATTCCGTAGAACACCACACTGTGTTCGGCGAGCAAGCTGACGGTCCTGCCACGGATTTGGAAGTTCTTTCCGTTATTGGCGGTAAGCGTCATTAAGCTGTCATTAGTTGTACTTTGTGTGGGTTTTGTGCCGCTGATGGGAAAGATGAAACCTTCCTCGATCCTGGTCGGATTTTGCGGATCAGGACTAGGTTGCGGATAGCGTGAAAGCAGTGATTCGGCATCGACGATCAGCAGCACATTATTGGCTGGCGCAATATTCGTCGAGGGTGAGGTAATCGGTTCAGAGGTCATCATGGATTCCTTTCATGATGTTGCTGCATAACGACAGCCGCGTCGGCTCAAGCAGGACATCCCGTCCCGGCCCAGGCGGCAACGAACTCGGTAGGCCCCTCGTCGCCAAGGGGCCTGGTCATCGTCAGTTTCGGATAGTAATGAACGGGTCCCACGAGCAGCAGCCTACGATCTTGCAGTCACGATCAACGATCAGGAAATGGAAGTGGTAGGTCACGCTACCGCATGAAAGTGTTTCCGAAGACCAGTAATGGTTGTCGACTTTCTGGCAGCTAGGCACCGACGGGTTGCTGGTGTTGGGGACGGCAACGCACGCTGTAGCCTTGCGGGGCGTGGGTGTTGAGATCAACTCGTTGCCGACGTTGCCAATGAACTTGTAGAAAATCACTGCCGTCTCGAAGCTCTGCGACAGGCTGGTTTCACGCCAGCGAATCAAGTCGCCAACCTGGGCTTTCAAGTTGAGTTCGCCACCGGCCTGGCCGCTGACGACGTTGTTCTGATTGGTCACCATGTACACATGATTGACGTCGATCAACGTCGGCGAGGCAGGGTTTTTGCTGATGTTCGGGTAGTTTTTCAGAATGGTTTCAGTGTCGATTGAAACAAGTACATCCGTGACTCGAGACATAGTAAAGCTCCTTGTTCATAGTGAATGCCTGGCATCTTCCAGGCACAACAACGCTTGCTTGCCTTACGGCCGTTGCAAACACACTACGGGCGGAACCCACCTGTCACGGGCATGAGCTGGCCTTGCTCCTTGCGTGCAAACTAACGGGTTCGGGTTCCTTCCGACGGGCCGCGATTGGACTATAGATGTGAATTTTAGGCTGTCAAAATTGCTTCGCTTCTAGTTCGACGAACGGTTGATTTGATTATCACTTCAAAAGATTTAGCGATAAAAAATGTTCATTCAAGTTCTCTTCGTACGTTCCATCCCGCATCGGTGGAGGTATCGTAGCGAACCGGTTTTCCGCCTCTTGCTACAACAACGCACCGACAGGAGAACGCAATGAGTTGGTCCGCCAAACAATACGTCGCTTTTGAAGATGAACGCACACGCCCCGCGCGTGACTTGCTGGCCGCGATCCCTGCTATGGACGTGCGCTTGGCAATCGACATCGGCTGCGGCCCCGGCAACTCGACCGAGTTGCTGATTGAGCGCTTCGCCAATGCCACGGTGCGTGGCCTGGACAGTTCGACCGATATGATCGACGCCGCCCGCCAGCGCTTGCCGCAGGTGCAGTTCGATACGGCTGATATTGATACCTGGAACGAAAACGGCCCGTTCGATGTGATTTTCGCCAACGCGGTGTTGCAGTGGCTACCTGATCACGCGAAGTTGCTGCCTGCACTGGTGAGCAAGCTGGCGCCTGGTGGCAGCCTGGCGATCCAGATGCCGGACAATCTCAACGAACCTTCGCATCGCTTGATGCGCGATGTTGCAGCCGATGGACCATGGGTGGGCAAGTTGGCGGGCGCCGCCGGGCAGCGGGCGGAGATGGCAGATGCCAGTGGTTATTACTCGATGCTGCGAGCCCACTGTTCCCGTGTCGATGTGTGGCGCACGACTTACTATCATCCACTGGCTGGCGGTGCGCCGGGTGTGGTCGAGTGGTTCAAGGGCAGCGGATTACGGCCGTTTCTTGATCCGTTGGATGAGGCGGAGCGGGCGCAGTATCTCAAGCAGTATCTAGCAGCAATCGAGCGGGCCTATCCCCCATTGGCCGATGGTTCAGTGCTGCTGCCGTTCCCGCGGTTGTTTATTGTTGCGACGCGCTGATGCGTTGATGAAAAAGGGACAGGTCCCGCTCTGTCCCTTTCTCGTACTCATGGCCGAGCCTCTCGCTGTAGCTAGTCAAGCAACTGATCAATCAAAACCGCGTTGCTATAAATCAAGCTTCCATCACTCGCTCGATGCCCGACCAAATGGAACTGACCGCGCTCGTTGTGGATATAGACGCGCATTTGGCAGTCGGACAAAGGGCCATATCCCTCTGGCAATTTCAACTCCAGTGAGCTCATGTCGACATCGACCATGGCTTCACGCTCATGGGTCTGTTGCAGGCGTTCTTCAGCTTCCTCCAGACCTCGATGGAGGGGGCCGTCGACGTAAAAATGGATTTCACCCATCGGGGTCGACTTTTGTGCTCCGTTGACTTTGCACCAGCCTTCGATCGTCAAGGCACTCATGACGAAACCTCCGTTATGGACGGGGCCGGACTCTATCGCTCCGGGCCGTCACTTGTCTGACCGCTATGCATAGGCAAGGACTTGGTGGGCGCTTTTCACCGGTCTTTGCCTTGCGTAATCAAAGCTAATTATAGCTGGCGACCGCGTTTCGCTTACTCGACGTGGCGCCCAGGCAAGATGTGTTACTTAATAGTTACAGTTATATAGCGAATCGATTTTAAGTGATCAAGTTGGCGCTGAAGTTGGAATATCCAAGCCCTCAAGGCTTTTAACGAAAAGCGCCTGTTTCGACCATGAACTATACTTCCTGCGGACTTTGCCACAAAGACAGGTGGTCTTTGTCTAGCCTGTTTTGGCGTCAGATTAGTATCGATTTGACGGTGTTGTTCTGTGGTGATGCTTAGGCATACCGATGAGTAACAGGAATAGGATGAAGTCAAAATGGCAATGGCAATTATTCTTGTACTAATCGTTATTGCGTCCGTGCTGTTCCATCTATTAGCGCCTTGGCATGCTGCTCCTCCAGCGTCCAACTGGGGATCGATCGACACCACACTGTTCATCACCCTGGTCATCAGCGGAATATTTTTCATCGCCGTTACCCTGTTCATGGCATTGGCGGTGATACGTTTCCGTCACAAGGAAGGTGTCAGGGCGGCCTACCAGCCAGAAAACAAAAAGTTGGAGACATGGTTAATTATCGTGACCTCAATAGGTATTGCCGCGATGTTGGCGCCAGGGCTGGTTGTTTATGACGATTTCATTCGGGTGCCGAAAAATGCTTTAGAACTTGAAGTGGTCTCCCAGCAGTGGCAATGGGCTTATCGTTTTCCGGGCCTGGACGGGAAACTGGGTAAGTCGGATATAAAGTTTGTTGATTCGGTCAATCCTCTAGGTCTTGATCCCAAGGATCCTGTCGGACAGGATGATGTACTTGTCAGAAGTAATGTAGTTCACCTTCCGCTCGATCAGCCGGTGAAGGTCTTATTGCGTTCCAAGGATGTACTGCACAATTTTTATATACCGCAGATTCGCAGCAAGATGGACATGGTGCCGGGGATGGTGTCGTACTTTTGGTTTACGCCAACTGTAATCGGGAAGTATGAAGTCCTGTGTGCCGAGTATTGTGGCGTCGGTCATTACAACATGCGTGGCCATATGATCGTGGAAGACCAGGCCACCTTCGATCAATGGCTGAACAGCCAACCGACTTTTGCGCAGACATTGACGGCAGCTGCCAAACCCAGTCAGGACAGCGTGCTGGAAAAAGGTCGCCAGTTGGTCGAAAGATACGGCTGCGGTGCCTGCCATAGCCAGGATGGCAGTACCAGTCTCGGCCCGGGATGGAAGGGGTTGTACGGCCGCACTGAACAGTTTGTCGATGGCTCCAGTGCGCTGGTCGATGAGGCCTACCTGAAAGAGTCGATCCTCGATCCGAAGGCCCGACTGGTGCAGGGCTACCCGCCAGTCATGGTGGCCTATACTCTCACTGAAGATGAACTGGGTGCTGTCGTCGCCCTGATCAAATCACTGGGTGTCGCGCAGCAAGAGCCTTCTGCCAGCGAAAAACTCGACAGAGGTGACGACCTGGCGACGCAGGGGCAGCGGCTGGCCGAGTCGCTCGGCTGTCTGGCCTGTCACAGTATTGATGGCAGCAAGGGCGTCGGCCCCAGTTGGCAAGGCCTGTATGGCGAGACCGTAACCCTTGCCGACGGTTCGACGGTAAAGGCCGATGAGGGCTACATAGAAGATTCGGTTGTTAATCCCGGTGCCAAAATCGTCAAGGGCTACGCAGCCGTCATGCCGGCCTTTACCCCGAGTGATCAGGAGTTGAACGCACTGATCGCTTTTATCAAATCCAAAGCGAAAGCCGACGCTGATGCGAGCAAGGCGGAGCCAGGGAAGTAGCCGTAAGCAGCCAGGAATGCACCGAAACTTCGACAGGAGATGACGTGATGGCCTATGCGGAGCAAGCCGAAACAGAAGCACTACACGAACCCAAAAGCTTCCTGACCAAATACATCTGGAGTCAGGACCACAAGGTCATCGCCATTCAATATTCCTTGACGGCTTTGTTCGTGGGCGTTATCGCCGTGGTGTTGTCCGGCTTGATGCGCATACAGATTGGTTTCCCCGGCGCTTTGGAGTTCATGGACGCCAGTGCTTACTATCAGGCGATGACCATGCACGGCATGATCATGGTTATTTACTTGCTGACGGCCTTGTTTCTGGGTGGTTTCGGTAACTATCTGATCCCGCTGATGGTGGGCGCCCGCGACATGGTCTTCCCCTATGTCAACATGCTGAGTTACTGGTTCTACCTGCTAGCGGTAGTGGTGTTGCTCGCCAGTTTTTTTGTCCCTGGCGGCCCCACCGGTTCGGGCTGGACCCTCTATCCGCCACAGTCCATTTCTCAGGGGACACCGGGGGTCGAGTGGGGCATCGTCCTGATGCTCGTCTCACTGGCGATTTTTATTGTCGCAGCCACCATGGGCGGGTTGAACTACGTCACCACGGTGTTGCAGGCGCGCACGCACGGCATGACATTGTTTCGCATGCCGCTCTCCGTATGGGGCATCTTCATGGCCTCGATCATGGCCTTGCTGGCCTTCCCTGCGTTGTTCGTCAGTGCGGTCATGATGCTGTTTGACAAGCTGTTGGGCACCAGCTTCTTTATGCCGGCGATGATCTCGCTGGGGCAGCAGATCGATCACCAGGGTGGCAGCCCAATATTGTTCCAGCACCTGTTTTGGTTCTTCGGCCACCCGGAGGTTTACATCGTTGCGCTCCCTGCGTTTGGTCTGGTCTCCGACTTGATCAGCACGCATGCGCGTAAAAACATTTTCGGTTACCGAATGATGGTGTGGGCCATTATTGCGATTGGCGTACTCAGCTTTGTGGTCTGGGCGCACCATATGTATGTCAGCGGAATGAACCCGTACTTTGGCTTTTTCTTCGCCGTCACCACCTTGATCATCGCGGTGCCGACCGCACTGAAAGTCTACAACTGGGTGCTGACCCTGTGGCGCGGCGACATCCATCTGACCGTGCCGATGCTGTTTGCCCTGGCCTTTATCGTCACCTTCCTGGTCGGCGGTTTGACCGGCTTGTTTCTCGGCAATGTGATCGTGGATATTCCGCTCTCGGACACCTATTTCGTTGTAGCGCATTTTCATATGGTGATGGGGGTTGCGCCGGTATTGGTGGTGTTCGGCGGCATCTATCATTGGTTCCCTAAAGTCACCGGGCGCATGTTGAATGACACCCTGGGCAAGTTGCATTTCTGGATTACTTTCCTGGGGACCTACGCCATCTTCTTCCCCATGCATTACTTGGGTTTCCAGGGCATGCCACGCCGTTACTACGCTTATGACAACTACGCGTTCATTCCGCAGTCGGCACAAGAGTTGAACGCCGTCATAACAGTAATCGCATTGACCGTCGGCGTTTCCCAGTTGTTGTTTCTGTTCAACCTGGCCTGGAGTGCATTCAAGGGCAAGCCCGCAGGCAGTAATCCCTGGGGCGCGGCCAGTCTGGAATGGCAAACGCCGAATACCCCGCCGATACACGGTAATTGGGGCGCGAAGCTGCCGGTTGTGCATCGTTGGGCCTATGACTACAGCGTGCCGGGAATAGAGCAGGATTTCGTTCCGCAAACAGTCTCCGCCGAGGAGTTGGAGCAGATGCGGCAACAGAGTGCCGGAACCAGGATAGCGGACGTTAAAACATGAGCAGGTTGCTATTGAGAAACGCCGATGGCGCTGACCCCGGCGGCAGCTGGAATCGAAATCCGGAGGGTATTCAGGCGGGTGAAGGTGCCGATCGAAACCAAATCGCAAGAACAGGCCTGCGCTTATTCCTGGTCGTGGTGAGTTCGTTATTCTTCCTCTTCTTGCTCGCCTTTATTGCCCGTTCACAAATGAATGATTGGCTACCCCTGACAGAGCCCATGGCCCCGTTAGCCAATCTTTCGCAGCTATGGCTGAACTCGGCTTTTCTGGTATTCAGTTGCGTCGCACTGCAGTGGTCGCGTATGGCCGCCCGACGGGCGCAACTGGGTGCAACTGTAATTGGTTTTGCGTTGGCGGGCGTATTCGCCATTGCTTTTCTGGTGGGTCAACTCTGGGTCTGGCAGCAGTTTGTCGCCTGGGGTTACTTTCTCGCCAGCAATCCGGCCAACAGCTTCTTCTACCTGTTGACCGGCCTGCATGCGCTCCACCTGCTGGGCGGGTTGATAGCGTGGGGCATAATCGTTGCTAAATTCCTGCAGCGCGTGCCGTTGCCGCAACTCAGCGCCAGCGTAGAGCTGTGTGCCATCTATTGGCATTACTTACTGTGCCTTTGGTTCGTGCTCTTCGCTTTGCTGGCCAGCACGCCGCAAACCTACGAAGCGATCGCCAGATTCTGCGGCCTGAGGTGAACAGCCATGGCATCGCATCCACTTGCCCCAGGCGACTCCAGTTCATCCAATCCATCCGGCTTGCCGCCTGTAGCCGGGTGGCAGGGCATCGCCAACGACTGGTCCTCGGATAAGGAGGCTTTCAAGCAGGTGCCTTGGGGCAAGGCGATGATGTGGATATTCCTGCTCAGCGATACTTTTATATTCACCTGTTTTTTAACCGGCTACATGTCGGTACGCATGACCATCACCGCCGCCTGGCCGAACCCCAGCGAAGTGTTCGCACTAACGATCGGCGGTCAGTCGATCCCACTTATTCTGATCGCCATCATGACTTTTGTGCTGATCAGTAGCAGCGGCACCATGGCCATGGCCGTCAATTTCGCTTACCGCCGTGATCGCGCGAAAACCACTGCCCTGATGCTGGCGACCGCTGCCCTGGGTGTGACCTTTGTCGGCATGCAGGCCTTCGAATGGAGCAAGCTCATCGCAGAAGGCGTGCGTCCCTGGGGGAACCCTATGGGAGCGGCGCAGTTTGGCGCCAGTTTTTTCATGATTACCGGTTTTCACGGACTGCATGTGTCAATCGGCGCCCTTTACCTCAGCATTGTGGCGATGAAAGTATGGCGGGGAGATTATGAGCGCTCTGGAAACTATCAGAACGTCGAGATAGCCGGGCTTTACTGGCATTTCGTGGATTTGGTGTGGGTGTTTATTTTTGCTTTCTTCTATTTATGGTAGAGGAGCACGGGTGATGGCACATGCTCAAGGTCAGCAACATCCAATCAGCTTGTACCTTAAAATCTGGGGGCTGTTATTCGTCCTCAGCACGCTGTCGTACCTTGTCGACTATTTCCAGTTCCATGGTTACCTTCGGTGGTCCCTGATTATCACTTTCATGTTGTTGAAGGCAGGTTTAATTGTCTCCATCTTCATGCACATGGCCTGGGAACGATTGGCCATGGTCTACGCCATACTGTTGCCACCTTTGTGTTTATTGGTGCTGGTTGGACTGATGGCCACCGAGGCAGACTATGTTTTCTTCAGTCGGGTCATTTCCTTCGGCCAGTAAGCAGCTTCTGGATGGCTGTCAGTCTCCTGTGGCTAACCCGATATGACTCGCTTGAACTGATGCCATTTGTGCTGCCAGGCCACTGTCCAGTGGGGGGCTGCCGTTCCCGTGCCGGCAATCTCCAGCGCTGGGTGATGTTCGATTACCCGGTCCAATACCGACTCCTGATCCGGCTCGACATCGACGAAGAAAATATGTTTTCCCTCTTCTACCACCTGTTTAAAACTGCGGAAGTGAGTGTTTGGCACCTGGATGCCAAAAAAACCGCCTTCCCAGATGCAGAAGCCAAATACAACAACGGCAAGAAAGACAAAAGGCGTCCAGCCGGCGGCGGATTCGGTCCAGCCCTGCCAATAGGCGACGCCAAGAACCAACGCTGCGAGGGGCACACCGATCACTGCACCAATTTCGCCAGAGTGGACAACATCCTGTTCCATTAACGAGTTGATTTCGTGAAGGTGATGTTGTTCAACTTCGGCAACGTGTTGACTGAGCACATGAATTTGTTCGGAATTGATGCCGCTGGCTTCCAGCTCATTTTCAACGGCTTCAAGATCGTCGAGATTGTTGCTGATGTAATAGTGTCGATTCATGCCACACCTCCCATCTCGTGCTTGCCGTAGACCTCCTTAGTCTTGCAGCGCCAATCGAGATTTGCAGTCGGTATCAACCCCCTTGGGCAACGCTGTACGCTTCATTCAAATCATAAAAAAGTATAGCACTGCCTATCATTGGGGCATGGGGACGGGAAGCATGCGCTCTGATGCTCCCGGCAGGTTCCCCGGCAACCCAAATCCAGGGCACAAAAAAACCGGTCACAACGGACCGGTTTTTGTGTTCTTGCGTCTCCAGTCAAAAACATTCTGACGTGAGACAAAATTCGGTTGGAGCGGGTGAAGGGAATCGAACCCTCGTTATCAGCTTGGGAAGCTGGAGTAATGCCATTATACGACACCCGCTGAGCGGCTGACTTTGTACCAGATGTGGCCGTGGAAATGAAGTTTTTCTTTGCGTGGGACGGCTTTAGCGCAAAAGAAACGAAAGCAGAGACCGCATGACGGTCTATCGCGGGCAAGCCTCGCTGCTACAGGAATGCATTCAACACCGTAGGGCGAAGCTTGCTCGCGATGACACTGTTTCAGATGGCCAATGCATGTTGGTCCTGGACGTAGTGATAACGCGGTCGACTTTCGTGTTGTGAAGGTTTCAGGAAGCCCAGCAATGCGTTGCGGCTGTCTCGGCAAGCTGCTTTGTGTTCCATGTCGAGAAAGTGGCCGGTGGCCTGCAGGGTGGTGAAAGTCGCGTGTTGCACATGATTGGCGAACAGTTGGGCACCGTCGGCAGCGGTGTACTCGTCCCATTCGCCGTTCATGAACAGCACCGGTACGTTGACTTTCTCCGCGGCCTTGAAGAAGCACTGGCGATCACTGTGCAGCAGATCGCTGATGTGGAAGTGCATCTGCCCGTACTCATGCTCGGCCAGGGAACTGACGTGCCGATAATTGAAGCGCTTGAACAGGGTCGGCAGGTGTTTGCCGATGGTGCTGTTCACCAGGTTGCCCACCCGATCACCGTCCCGGCTGCCGAGGTAATCGATGCCGCGCTCGAGGTAGTCGAGCATGTGCGCGTTGATCTCCGGAGAGAACGAGCTGATCACGGCTTTTTCGATGCGCCGTGGCTGCTGGGCCAGGGCGACCAGGGTCGCGGCGCCACCCCAGGAAAACGACAGCACGTGTTCGGCGGCGAAGTGGTCGATCAGCTCCAGGAGGATCTGCCCTTCGATTTCCTTGGTCAGCAATTTTTCGTGCAGGTTGTGGGCTTTCGACTTGCCCGCGTAGGGCTGGTCGTAGCAGACCACATTGAACTGCGGGTGAAGGTTTTTCACGGTTTGTGCAAACGACGCAGTCGTGGCCATCGAGCCGTTGACCAAAATAATGGTCTTCTCTGCGGCGTCTGCGCGATAGAACTCCGTGTAAACCCGATACTGACCCTGTATATCCAGCACAGCGATTTCTGGCCTCATGTCATAAGACTCCTGGCAAGCGGGTATGCGTGCAAATCAGATTGCACGAGCTTTGTGACAGGTAGGCATACGCCTGGAATTTGAGAGGCCCATGTCGATCCATTGCAGTCCGGTCGACGGGTATTGTTATTGGCGGGCAGTCTGCCGGGGGAAAGCGGAACCTGAGGGTTCTCTACCGGCAAAAAGTTTCTTAGAAGTATGTTGTGACTCGTCGGTCACATTTCGGCCGACGTCCTGATTCAAGCAGGGGTCACGTCATCGCGCAAGTATCTTTGGAAAATTGTTCGACAACTTCTGCTGAGCGGTCGTCTGCTTAGATCAATTGAATCTCTTCGGTGCGTAATGCGCGGTACTCGCCCGGTTTCAGGGCACTGTCGAGCACCAACGGGCCCATGCTTTCGCGGTGCAGGCGCAGCACCTTGTTGTCGAAATGGCCGAACATCCGCTTCACCTGGTGATAACGGCCCTCGACGATGCTCAGCCGCGCGCAGTTTGGTCCGAGTACGGCCAGCTCGGCGGGTTGGGTGGTGAGGTCTTCGAAGGCGAAGTACAGGCCTTCGGTGAATTTCAATGCGTATTGCGGGCCAATCTCTTGCTCGGTCTCGACGTAGTAGACCTTGGGCAGTTTGGTTTGCGGCTGGGTCAGGCGTCGCGACCAGCTGCCGTCGTTAGTGATCAGCATCAGGCCGGTGGTGTTGAAGTCCAGGCGCCCGGCGATGTGCAGGTCTTCCTTGTCCGGCTCATGGATCAGGTCGAGCACGGTCGGGTGTTGCGGATCGCGGGTGGCACTGACGCAGCCAGACGGTTTGTGCAGCATGAAGTAGCGTGCAGGCTTGCCGACTTGCAGCAGCTCATCGTCGACTTCCACGCGGCTGAATTCCTGTACGTCGGCGTGAGGATCGCTGACGACTTTTCCGTCGATCCTGACACGCTTTTCCACCAGCAACAGACGTACCTGCTTACGGTTGAAGCGCGGCAGGTTGCTGAGGAAGCGGTCGATGCGCATGACGAGGGATCGGCAGGAAAGGGGGACGTATCTTACGTGATCGATTGTGCGGGTGCTTACAGCTGCGCCTCGACTTGCGCGCAGCGTGGGCACAAGCAGGATTTGTCGCGCAGTTCGGGTGGCAGCGCTTCGAGCACCGCCGGGTCGATGCTGACGCCGTAGCACCAGCAGGCCCGATCGGCGGTTCGCGGGTCGGCCAGGGTACAGTCGTTGGAGGCGCCGCAGGCCGGGCAGAAATCTGGCTTATTCATGTAGGGTTATTCATAACTGGAGTGAGGCATTTCCACGCAGGTGCGGTTATGGCCGGCTTGCTTGGCCCGGTACATCGCATGATCCGTTCTCGACAGCAGCGTGTGCAAGGTGTCATCGGCCTGCGGGGAGGCAGGCCGATGCTCACGGTCAGCTGGCAGGTATTCTAATGGCTCTGCCGGGAAATAACTGCTCGATGTGCGGGGCGAACGATCGTTCACACGTCCCTGAGTCGATCGTTCCCACGCTCTGCGTGGGAAAGCCGCCCGGGACGCTCCGCGTCCCTTATTGCGCGAGGTAACGCCGCCATCCGCCTAAATGGCTGATATTGACTCCCCCCTCCAACCCATACGCTTCACAAATAAACCCACTCTCCCAACGCCCATCTGCCAATTGCACCTTGCCCAACCCCAACGGTGCCGGAATTCCGGTCAGAAAAGAACCCAGCTCACAGCTTGGCAATTCCCACACTTCCACCGCAATCGCCACACCCCCGTCCTTCACGCGAACCATCCCGGGACGGAACGGCGGGCCGCCGGCCAGGGCATACAGTTGATAGTCCGGCGAACTGAACGTCGTCTCGACCAGTCGAGCTCCGCGCTGCTTCAATTGCCAATTCAGCGCCAGCCCATCCAGATGCGCACCACACACCACCAATCGCGCCCGGTCGTGACGTGCGACAGACGACGGAACCGGTGTCGCCAAACCTAGCTGGCGCTGCAACGCATCCGCTACACCCAACAAATACTGATCAGTAAACGCCCGCCCGAACAACGTCACGCCCCACGGCAAACCATTGCCCATGAACCCGCTGGGCACGGCGACGGCGGCGTAATCGAGCAGGTTCATGAAGTTGGTGTAGTAGCCCAGTTCCGAATTGCGTAGCACCGGCTCGGCGTCCAGTTCTGCCAGCGTGACGGGGCGGCCAATGGTGGGTGTGAGCACGCAGTCGAGATCGTCCAGCGCCTTGTCGCACAGCGCTTTCAGCGCTTGCAGCCGGTACTGGGCGCGGAAGGTTTGCACGCCGTTCACCGCTGGCGCCTTGGCCAGCACCGCGCGAATCACCGGCAGTACGGCTTCAGGATTTTGCTCCATCAATTCGCCGGCGACGCTGTAGCGCTCGGCCACCCAGGGGCCTTCATAGAGCAAGCGCGCCGCTTCGAGGAACGGCGACAAATCCAGTTCCACGGCTTCACCGCCCAAGGCTTTGAGTTGATCGATGGCATCACCGAACAACAACGGGCCTTCAGGGCAGCCGAAGAAGGCCAGATCCTGAGCACGGGGCACGCCGAAGCGGAAGGGGCGAGGCGCACCAAACGCCGAGCCGTCATTCCACAACGGATTGCTGCGGCTGTATTCATCGCGGGGATCAAGGTGCGCAGTAAGCGCGAGCAACTGACTGGCTTCCCGAGCCGTCGCGGTGAACGTGGTCACGCAATCGAGGGTGCGGCAGGCCGGCACCACACCGGCCGTGGAGATCAACCCTTTGCTGGCTTTCAACCCCACCAGATTGTTCAGCGCAGCCGGCACACGCCCGGAGCCTGCCGTGTCCGTACCCAGGGAAAAGCTCGCCACGCCGAGCGCCACCGCCAGTGAAGACCCGGCGCTGGAGCCGCCCGACGGATACTCCGGCAACACGCTGTTCGGGCATGCGCCGTAGGGTGAGCGACTGCCATTTAGCCCCGTGGCGAATTGATCAAGATTGGTCTTGCCCAACGGAATCGCCCCCAGTGCCAGCAACTGCTCGACGATGGTCGCCGAACGCTCCGGCACGTAGGCAAATGCAGGGCACGCCGCGGTCGTCGGAATGCCCGCCAGGTCGATGTTGTCCTTGATCGCGAATGGCACGCCGAACAGCGGCAAACTGTCGAGGTCGCGACCGTCGAGTGCGGCGAGGTACGGTTCCAGTTCTTCAACACTGAGCAAGTGGATGAACAGGTGATAATCCGGGTTCAGCGCCGCGGCTTTATCGCGCAGGCTCAGCAGCAGTTCACGGGGCGTGATGTTGCCGATGCGATAAGCGCTGCGCAGGGCGTCGAGTTGCAGATTGATGTTCATCGCGTTAATCCTTTTCAAAGTGGGTTCACTCAAGTTCCAGCACCACGACGCGCTGTCCGGCGCGCACGGCCGAACCCGGCTGCACGCGAATCTCGCGTACCACTCCGGCCACGGGCGCGAGCAGCGGGATTTCCATCTTCATCGACTCCAGAATCACCAGCACATCACCCGCGGCGACCCGGCTACCGGTTTCAACCTGAACCTGCCAAAGGTTGCCGGCGATGTGGCTGTCGACGCTCTGTTGATCGCTGGCCAGCGGCGCGTCGTCGGTGATTTCCGGTACCAGTTCTTCACTGTCGTAATGCGCCTGACCGCTGGCGATCCAGCGCTCGCGCTCGGCGTTGAACGCACCTTTTTGCTGGTCGCGAAACGCGGCAATGCTCTCGGCTTCCTTCGTCAGGAAGGCTTGGTAATCCGCCAGATTCAGCTGACTGTGCTCGATGTTCAGATCGAAGCGCCCGAGGGGGAAATCCCGTCGAATGCGCAGCAGTTCATCGGCACTGACCGGGTAGAAACGGATCTGATCGAAGAAGCGCAGCAGCCACGGTTTGCCATCGAATGCGGCGACCTCGCGATAGCGATTCCACATCTGCAACGTGCGGCCGACGAACTGATAACCGCCAGGGCCTTCCATGCCGTAGACGCACATGTAGGCGCCACCGATACCCACCGAGTTTTCCGCGGTCCAAGTGCGCGCCGGGTTGTATTTGGTGGTCACCAAACGATGCCGCGGGTCGAGCGGCGTGGCCACCGGCGCACCGAGGTAGACGTCGCCCAGGCCCATCACCAGGTAGCTGGCGTCGAACACCGTGCGCTGCACTTCGTCGAGGTTCGGCAGGTCATTGATGCGGCGGATGAACTCCAGATTGCTCGGGCACCACGGGGCGTCCTTGCGCACGGTGGTCATGTATTTTTCGATCGCCAACTGGCAGGCCGGGTCGTCCCAGGACAGCGGCAGATGGACGATGCGCGAGGGCACTTGCAGGTCCTTGGCGGCGCACACGGCGTCCCACTCGCCAGCGACGATGCCGAGCAGATCGGCCAGCGGCAGTTGTTCGGGCTGGTAGTGCACTTGCAGCGAGCGGATGCCGGGAGTGAGGTCGATGACGCCGTGCAGGTTTTGGCTTTCCAGGGCTTGCATCAGTGCGTGGGCGCGGAAGCGCAGGACCAGGTCCAACTCAGGTGCGCCGATTTCCAAAAGCAAATGTGTGTCGCCGGACAGTCTCGCCACCAGCCGCGTATCGTCCTGACCCAAATCCAACACCACAGGCGACACAACTCCCTGTAGGAGTGAGCCTGCTCGCGATAGCGGTGTGTCAGTTACATCAATGTTGGCTGTACTGCCGCCATCGCGAGCAGGCTCACTCCTACAGGGGGAATTCCATTTCAGGGCGAGGGTGCGGGCGGTCTTCAGGTCGACCGGGAGGAACTGAACCTTGTCCCCAGCCTTGAGTTGCCCAAGCTGCCAAAGATCCGCCTCGATCACCGTCACCGGGCAGACAAACCCGCCGAGGCTAGGGCCGTCGGGACCGAGGATGACCGGCATGTCCCCGGTGAAATCCACCGCACCAATGGCGTACGGATTGTCATGGATGTTTGACGGATGCAGACCCGCCTCACCACCATCAGCACGTACCCATTCAGGCTTCGGCCCGATCAGCCGCACGCCGGTACGGCTGGAGTTGAAATGCACTTCCCACTGGGTGGCGAAGAAGGTGCCCATGTAGTTTTCGGTGAAATATTCCGGTGCACCGTGAGGGCCGTAGATCACCCGAATTTGCCGCACGGCGGGCAACTCGCTGACCTGTTCTTCAGGCAGTTGAAGACCGCTGCTGCGATCGCTCAAAGCAAGCACATGCAACACGTCCCCGGCTCGCAACGCACGACCGCCATGCCCACCAAATTGACCGAGGGTGAAGGTGCTTTTGCTGCCCAGATAATCCGGTACTTGCAGGCCACCGCGCAGGCACAGATAGCTGCGCGCGCCCGCACCGGCAATCGTACCCAGGCTCAACGTAGCGCCCGCCGGTACCAGCAACGCCGTGTTCATCGGCACCACATCACCATTAAGGGTGAGTGGAATCACGGCCCCGGTCACCGCCACCACCGCGTCGCAATTGAAGCGCAGCAGCGGCCCGCTCATGGTGATTTCCAGCGCAGCGGCGCCTTCGTCGTTACCCAGCAAAAGGTTGCCCAGGCGCAACGCGCGACTGTCCATCGGCCCTGACGGTGGCACGCCCACGGCCCAGTAACCGAGACGGCCGGGATAGTCCTGAACGCTGGTTTGAGTGCCGGCGCTGAGCACTTCAAACGTGTTGGCCTGATAGACCAAACTTTCCAGGCAACGGGTCCACGGCTGGCCGCTGGCGAAGGGCGCATCGAGCAGAATCTGCCGCAAGTAATCGCGGTTGGTTTCCACGCCGTAGAGCAGGCTGTCGCCCAGCGCCTGATGCAGATCGGCAGCGGCTTCTTCGCGGGTCGGCGCCCAACTGATGACCTTGGCGATCATCGGATCGAAGTATGGTGGGATCTCGCAACCGGCCTCGACCCAGGTGTCGATGCGCAGGTGTTTGCCATCGGCGGCAGGGAAGTTCACGGCGGTCAGCAAGCCTGGACTTGGCTGAAAATCCCGGCCCGGATCTTCGGCGTAAAGCCGTGCCTGAATTGCATGGCCGCAGGCTTTCAAGCCTTGGCTCAACGTGCTCAACGGTGGCAAATCCCCCGCCGCCAGTTCGACCATCCAGCGCACCAGGTCCACGCCCCAGACTTGCTCGGTGACGCCGTGCTCCACCTGCAAACGGGTGTTCACTTCGAGAAAGTAGAAACGCTGAGCCTCGCTGTCGAAGACGAATTCGACGGTGCCGGCGCTGCGGTAATTCACCGCTTTCGCCAGTTTGATCGCCGCCGCGCAGAGCTCTTCGGCCATGCCCTCGGGGAGGTTCGGTGCCGGGGTTTCTTCGAGGACTTTCTGGTTGCGCCGCTGCACCGAGCAGTCGCGCACGCCGAGGGCAATGACTTCGCCCTGGCCGTCGCCGAACACCTGGACTTCCAGATGTCGGGCGCGCTGGATGTACTTTTCGATGAACACCCCGGCGTCGCTGAAGTTGTTCTGGCCCAGGCGCTTGACGGCTTCAAAGGACTCGCTCAACTCGGCCGCACTGCGACACGCGCGCATGCCGATGCCGCCACCGCCGGCGGTGCTTTTGAGCATCACCGGGTAGCCGACCTGTTCGCCAGCCATCAGCGCCGCGTCGAGGCTGTCGAGCAATTCGGTACCTTCGAGCATCGGCACGCCGTGTCGTTTGGCCAAGGCGCGGGCGGTGTGCTTGAGGCCGAACACGCGCAGCTGCTCGGGCGTCGGGCCGATGAAGGCGATGTTGGCGGCTTCGCACGCTTCGGCGAACGCGGCGTTTTCCGAGAGAAAACCGTAGCCGGGATGGATCGCCGTGGCGCCGGTGGATTTGGCGATGGCGAGGATTTTTTCGACGGCCAGATAGGTGCCGGCGGCTGCGCCTTCACCGAGGCTGTGGGCTTCGTCGGCTTGCAGAATGTGCAAACTGGCGGCATCGGCTTCGGAGTAGACGGCAACGCCCTGGACCTGCAACTCACGCAAGGTGCGCAGGATGCGACAGGCAATGGCGCCACGGTTGGCAATCAGGACTTTTTCGAACATGGCATAACCCCTGGAGGCGATAGCGCATCAGCCTCGACTTGGGATGCGGGCCGTCCCGCAGTTTTTCGATAAGCGCCGAGGTCGTCCCCGACGGCAAAAACAGTTCACTCAAAAACACCACCGAACCCCTGTGGGAGTGAGCCTGCTCGCGATAGCGGAGTGTCAGTCGACATTTATGGTGAATGTGCTGACGCTATCGCGAGCAGGCTCGCTCCCACATTGGATTTAGGGTGTTCTTATTGTTTGAGGCACTGGCCTGAACGGGCCTGGCACAGGGCAAACAACCATCGACGCAACCGCGCTAATTTCAGTTCCATACCAGCAGCTCCGCAGGGGTGGGGTTGTAGGCGTTGCACGGGTTGTTCAATTGCGGGCAATTGGAGATCAGCACGATCACGTCCATCTCGGCCCGCAGGTCGACGTATTTGCCCGGCGCCGAAATGCCGTCTTCAAACGTCAGCCCGCCATCCGCCGTGACCGGCACGTTCATGAAGAAGTTGATGTTCGGTCCGATGTCGCCCTTGCCCAATCGCCCGTCGTGGATGCAGGCCCGCAGGTAGTTGTCGCGGCAGCTGTGCATGTAGCGTTTCTCCAACGCATAACGCACGGTGTTGCTCTCTTGCGCGCAAGCGCCGCCGAGGGTGTCGTGACGGCCGCAGGTGTCGGCGACGATGGTCAGCATCGGTTTGCCGAGGTTGGAATAGAGCACGCTGCCGGTGCTCAGGTAGACGCTGTTCTGTCGGCGCAAGGTGCGTTGCACGTCGTAGCGCTCCTTTGGATTGGCGACGCTGTAGAACAAAGTGTCGACCGCCTGGTTGCCTTCCAGGTCGAGGATGCGCAAGGTCTGGCCGGCCTTGACCTCCATCAGCCATGGTTCCCCGGCGGGGATGGTGGCGCGGTAGATCGCGGTTTCGGGAAGCTGTTGAGCAGTAGCGATTGCGAGTGACATGGCAGCGATCCTCAGGCGAACAGACGGTCGGTGTTGATGAAGCCGCGCTCGTTTTCCGGGCGCGAGGTGCGGCAGTGTTCGGCGACGCTGGCGTCAGCGTTCATCCAGCTGAGTTTCAGCGGTTTCGGCGCGTATTCAGGTGAAGGGTCCATCGGATGTTGCAGCGCGGTGAGCACCACCAGCGTGTCCATCGGCGCATACAACTCGATGTAGTCGCCGGCCCTGGAATGGCCTTCGACGAAGTGGAAATGTCCGGCCTCATCGACATTCACGCGGCTGAACAAGTTAAGCGTCATCAGCAAATCGGACAGGCCCAACCCCCACTTGCCCAATTCCACCAACAGGTTGTCGGTGCCGTTGCGGAAGAAGCCGTTGCGCAGTTCCTGATAGCGCCCCGCGCCGTATTTTTCCGCGACCTCTTCAGCGCAGAGCACACCGCCGAGGCTGTCGCTCCAGCCGCAGGTGTCAGCGGTAATGGCGGCCAGCACGCGGCCCATGTCCGAATACAGGCAATGGCCGGTGGTGAGCTTGGCGGTGTGTTGGCATTTGAGGCTGTCGGGCAGGTTCAGGCGTTCGGTTTTTTCGTTGGCGTTGAGCAGTGTCAGGCTGACGTTGGCACCGCCACGCAGGTCGGTCAGGCGCAGCAGTTGGCCGCGTTTCAGGACGAAGGAGCGATGGCCGCCGCCGGGGAGCATTTCTTCGGCGAAGGGCGGGAACAGTTGGGTCGAATCAGTCATATGAAAAGTCCTCTTAAGCGGTACGAAGCGTGCCTGCCAGGTCAGCCGGCAAGGCGTCGACGGCGGCGCGATGGGCGCGGCGGTCGCTGTTCAAAGGGATGTCGTAAGTGATGCGCGCGCCATAGGCGCCGGGGGCGTGCGGGTCGAGACGGACCTTGTCGAACACCAACAGGCGAGTGCCGAGGCTGAAGCCTTCGGACAGGTCATGGGTGACCATGAACACCGTCAATTGCGTCTCGCGCCACAGCTCCAGCAGCAAAGCGTGCATGTCCTTGCGGATGCCCGGATCGAGGGCACCGAACGGTTCGTCGAGCAGCAATACCCGAGGTTTCATGATCAGCGCCTGGGCAATCGCCAGTCGTTGTTGCATGCCACCGGAGAGTTGGGCTGGGTACTTGTCCAGCGAATGGCCGAGGCCGACTTTGTGCAGCAGCACTGAGGCTTGTTCGCGAGCGTCTTTTTTAGCGCTGCCGAACAACCGCCCGAGCAGCGGCGAGCGCGGCAGTTCGAGGCCCAGGGCGACGTTGTCCAGCACCGTTAAATGCGGGAACACCGAGTAGCGCTGGAACACCACGCCACGACTGGCATCTGGCTCGCCGGCCAAGGCCTGGCCATCCAACAAAATCTCGCCGCGACTGGCGCGTTCCTGGCCCAGCAATAGCCGCAGGAAGGTCGACTTGCCGCAACCCGACGCACCGACCAAGGTGCAGAATTCACCTTCGTTGACGTTCAGGTTCAGCCCTTCGAGCACCACCTGATCGGCGTATTGCTGCCAGACATTTTTCACTGTGATGAAGCTCATGCGCGGGCCCCCTCATACCAAGGGAACGCCCGTTGGGTCAGGCGTTTCAGGCCCCAATCCATCAGCCAGGCGAGCAGGGTGATCCACACCACGTAGGGCAAAATCACATCCATCGCCAAGTAGCGGCGCACCAGGAAAATCCGGTAGCCGAGGCCGTCGGTGGAGGCGATGGCTTCGGCGGCGATCAGGAACAACCACGCCGAGCCAAGCATCAGCCGCAGCGAGATCAACAAACGTGGCAACAGTTGCGGCAGCACCACGCGCAGCATCAGCGTCCAGGTCGAAGCGCCGAGGGTCTGGGCCTTGATCAGCAGCTCGACGGGAATTTCCCGGGCGCGTTGCTCCAGATCACGGGCCAGGCACGGGGTGATGCCGATCACGATCAGCATCACTTTCGACAACTCCCCCAAGCCGAACACGATGAACAGAATCGGCAGAATCGCCAGCGGCGGCACCATCGACAGCACTGTCAGTAACGGCGACAACGGCGCGCCAAACAGTGGCAGCGTACCGGCGGCGATGCCCAGGCACAGCCCGGCCAGCGCGCTGATGCCAAGGCCGATGGCCAGGCGCCGCAGGCTGGAGGCGGTGTCTTGCCAAAGTAAATAGTCGCCAGTGCGGGAGTCGGCGGTGAACGCCAGGCGTTTCACCGCGTCGGTCATTTGCACGGCGCTCGGCAGCAGCTTGTCATTGGGGTTGTCCGTCAGCCGCTCAGCCGAGCCCATGAAGTAGGCGAACAGCACCAGGGCGAACGGCAGGATCACCAACAGCAGGCGACTCGGGCGATCCGGGTGGCGATTGATCAGGCGCATGGCCAGGTCCTCCTGATTACAGCTTCGCGTCGGCGGCCATCTGCACGTAGGTCGGGTCGAAGCGCAGCTTGAGGTTGGTCTTGTCGCCGCTGGTCACGCCGTTGGCGAAGGCCATGCCGACTGCGCTGGTGTCCTTGGCGCCTTCACCGAGCAAGCCGTGCTGGAACGAAAACTCGGCGACTTTGCGCATGGTTTCCGGCAATTGCTTGCTGGTGGTGAACGCCAGGGCTTCTTTGGGGGTGGCGAACAGTTTGGTGGTGTCCAGTTGCGACTGGAAGCCGGCCAGATCGGTGCCCGAGGCTTTGGCCATGTGTTCGAGGGCGGCTTTGCTGGCGGCGTTTTTCGCGTTCATCAACTCGACCACTTCGAACCAGGCGCCGGTCAGGGCTTTGCCCAGGGCCGGGTTGTCTTTGAGGGTGGCGCTGTTGACCACCATCATGTCCATGATTTCGCCGGGGATCTGACTGGAGTTGAACACTTCGGTCACCGCAGGCTTGGCCTTGATGTCCGAAAGCATCGGGTTCCAGGTGGTGACGGCGTTGACCTGATCGGTGTTGAAGGCCGCCGAGATGTCGGCGTCGGAGGTGTTGACCACTTTCAGGTCTTTCTCGGTGAGATCAACCGAATCCAGCGCCCGGGCCAGCAGGTAGTGGGAAACCGAGAGTTCCACCAGATTGACGTCCATACCTTTGAGGTCGGTGACTTTCTTGCCGTCACCCTTGAGCACAATGCCGTCGTTGCCGTTGGAGAAGTCGCTGACGATCAGCGCGGTGCTGTCGACGCCACCGGCCGCCGGAATGGTCAGCGCATCCATGTTGGTCATGGTGCAGCCATCGAACTGGCCGGCGGTGTATTGGTTGATGGATTCGACGTAGTCATTGAGCTGCACCACATCAATCTTGATGCCGTACTTCTTCGCCCATTTGTCGACGATGCCTTGGCTGCCCGCATATTCCCACGGCATCCAACCGGCGTAGATGGTCCAGCAGACGCTGAAGTGGTCTTTCTGTGCGGCCTGGGACGAGACGCTCACGAAGGCTGCGAAAGCAGCGGCGAGCAGGGCGGGTAAACGAAGCTTGAGCATGGGTGGTTCTCCAGTTGATCAAGGGCGGGCAGGAGTCAACGCGGCACCGTGAACGGTGGCTTGTCTCCCGGGCTTTTATCCCGCCGTGTAACCTCAACTGGAGGTCGCCAACTCTCGGACCAGCCACTCGCCTTAGCGAGCCGGAACCCTAGTCAGCCATTGCAAATTGTGGTGCTGCGAACCTGTGATGACTCCTGCACGTCTTTGTTAAAGCGAGAGCCGTGCCAACTCCGCTCGAGCGCTCTAGCGTGGGCGTTTACGCAATTGGCGCGCTCGCAAGAGGTGGCGGCGTTGCCTTGTGATGGTGCATGGGTGCACCGCAATGGATCGGGCCGGCCGCTGATCTGAAGGTCCAGGCGGTTCGGCACTCGGCGCAGTGTTGCCAGTCAAAACAGGTGTCAGCCGGCGTGTTCCGGCTGTGGTCTTTCAGGAGGCCGCCATGTTTCGTCGACTGTTGTTCGGTGTTGTACTCGGTCTGGGATTGTCCGGCTGCTACTACTACTCCGGGGGCTACGATGTGTATTCCGCGCCTTATTACTATCCCGGCTATTCGCCCTATCCCTACTATTACGGCCCGCGCCACTACCACGGCCCGCGCTTTTATGGTGGCTATCGTTACTACTATTGGGGTGGGCATTCGCCACGTCATTACCGAGGTGGATATCGTGGTGGCCACCATTAATCAGCGGATGAATGGATGAAAAACCTTTCATCGGTGACTTGTTTCAATCTGTTTCGCGAACGCACCAGATTTGGAAAACGATGTCTGATCTTTCGACAGTCACCGAATAATTGACTGTCGCCTGCCAGCGTCGCTGGTGTGGCTCACTCGCGGTCCAGGAGGCCGCCATGTATCTGCGAATTCTTCTGATTGCTGTATTGGGATTGTCTCTTGGTGCATGCGTGCCCTATTCCGTTGGAGGAGCCAGCTATTACCGTTCCGAGGTCTATACCTCGCCAGCCTATTATTCCGGTGGCGGGCCTTACTACTCAGGCGGCGGCGGTTACTACACGCAACCTCGCCGGTACTACGCACCGCCAGCGCGGTATTACCAGCCAACGCCGCGGTATTACCATCAGCCGCGGGTTTATCAACCGGCACCACGCTATTACCAGTCGTCGCCACGAGCCGATTACCGGGCTCATCAGAATCGCGGCTGGGATGGCCATAACCGTGGCGGTTGGGATGGCCGCAACCGCGGTGGACGGAGCAACGACTATCGCGGACATGGCGGACGCGACAACCGTGGTGGACGAGGCGACCACAACAGTCGCGGCGAGCACAATGGACGAGGCGGCCACCGTTAAACACTCATAAAAAAGCGGCGCACAAAGCGCCGCTTTTTTATGCCCGGATTTCAGTATTCCTACAGATCGGCCAGAGGATGCCGGCCTTCCCAGGCCTTGTGGAAATGCGCTTCTACCACTGCATCCGGCAGGGTATTGATGTCTGGCCAGTGCCAATGGGGTTTTTGATCCTTGTCGATCAACCGTGCGCGCACCCCTTCGCTGAACTCAGGATGACGGCAGCAGTTGAGGCTCATGGTGTATTCCATCTGAAAGACCTGCGCCAGCGACATGTGCCGGGCGCGGGCGATCTGCTCCCACACCAGATGCGCGGTCAGGGGTGAGCCTTCGCTCATGGTTTTCGCGGCACGGCTGAGCAGCAGATCGGTGCAGTCACGCAACTGGCTGATGGCCTTCCAGGCGCAGCGCACGTCACTGACATCCAGCAGCTCATCGATCTGTTGGCGACGTGGCAGCCACTGGGCTTCGGGCATTTGCGCGATGGCTTCCTGCTGCAAGGCCTTGAGCAGGCTGTTCAGCTGCATTGGCGTCTGTTCCTGCCAATTCAACTGCAGCAGGCCTTCCATCAGATCTTCCTGTTGTTCATCGAGCAGAAAACGGTCGGCCAGGTCGAGATCGATCGCATCGCGACCGTTCATATGGGCGCCGGTCAGGCCGAGAAACAATCCGAGCTTGCCGGGCAGCCGCGACAGGAACCAGCTGGCCCCGACATCCGGGTACAAACCGATACTGATCTCCGGCATCGCCATGCGGGTGCTCGGCGTGACAATCCGGATGCCCGCCCCTTGCAACAGCCCCATGCCGCCGCCGAGCACATAGCCATGCCCCCAGCAGATCAGCGGTTTAGGATAGGTGTGCAGATTGAAGTCCAGGCGATATTCCGCCGCAAAGAAAAGCGCGGCCAGCGGCGGCACCTCGCCGGGATGGGCACGACAGGCTTCCACCAGGCTGCGGACTTCGCCGCCGGCGCAAAAGGCTTTGGTACCTTTGCCGCGCAGTACGACGCAGACGATTTGTGGCTCTTTGGCCCAGACGTCCAGTTGATCGCGCAAGGCGTTGATCATCGGCAAGGACAAGGCATTCAGGGACTTTTCGGCATCCAGGCTGGCGACTCCGATGCGTGCGCCGTCGGTGCCAGTGAGTTCTTCGAAGTGCAGATTCATCGTGACCTCGATCAGGAATTTGAGCGTTCAGTATGATCGTTATGTAGGAAAGTGCCGGATCTGCGTCAGATCAATTGACAAGCGTGATGGGCTTTCCTAGGGTTCGCCCCATTGTTTTTGCCGGATGTAACCATGACTGCTGACGACCGTATCAAACTCGAACCGAGCTGGAAGGAGGCACTGCGTGCCGAATTCGACCAGCCCTACATGGCAGAGTTGCGCAATTTCCTGCAAGAGGAGCGCGCGGCAGGCAAGGAAATCTACCCGCCAGGACCGATGATTTTCAACGCGCTCAATTCGACGCCGCTGGATAAAGTCAAAGTCGTCATCCTTGGCCAGGACCCGTACCACGGTCCGGGGCAGGCCCACGGCTTGTGCTTTTCGGTGCAACCAGGCGTACCGGCGCCGCCGTCGCTGGTGAACATCTATAAAGAGTTGAAACGCGATCTGAACATCGACATCCCGACCCACGGTTGCCTGCAAAGCTGGGCTGACCAGGGCGTGCTGATGATCAATACCACCATGACCGTGGAGCGCGCCAACGCCAACGCGCACAAGGACAAGGGCTGGCAGTTTTTCACCGATCGGATCATCGAAGTGGTCAGTGAACATCAGCCGCATCTGGTGTTTATGCTGTGGGGCGCCCATGCCCAGAGCAAGCAGAAACTGATCGATGCCACCAAGCACCTGGTGCTGACGTCGGTGCATCCGTCACCGCTGTCCGCCTATCGTGGCTTCCTTGGATGCGGGCACTTCAGTCGAACCAATAAATATCTTGAGCAGAATGGCGAGACGCCGATCGAATGGCGGTTACCACCGGTCGCGTAATGATCGTTCCCACGCTCTGCGTGGGAATGCAGCCCGGAACGCTCTGCGTCCCATCCAAAGCCGAACGCGGAGCGTCCGTTGAGGCATTCCCACGCGGAGCGTGGGAACGATCAGGTTAGGGGGCGTCGGGCACCCGATTCCAATACTTGAACAACGGCTCCGCCAGAAACAACACAAACAACAGCCGCATCACCTGCATCGCCGTCACCAACGGCACCGACAACTGCAATGTCTCTGCCGTCAGGCTCATCTCCGCAATCCCGCCGGGCATCATGCCTAACGTCAGCGAACGCAAATCCAGATGCGTCAGCGCACTCAACCCCAATGCTGCCAGCGTGGCGATCAACATGCTCAGCCCCGTGCCAATCAAGGTCCGCCCCATAAACGACGGCGCACGCCGGAAAAACTGCCGATTGAAGTGACATCCCAACCCGCTGCCAATCAGCCATTGGCCGATCTGGCTGCCGCCGTTGGGCAAGCCGATGTGCAGGTCCCAGCCGATACTTACCGCTGCACTCACCAGTAACGGCCCGAACAGCCACGGATTGGGTTGACGCAGACGCTCCCAGAGCCAGGCGGCGAGGGCGCCCGCCGGGAACAGAAGCGCCAGCCAGCGCCAGTCAACGGAAGTGGCATGGGACAGCGGGGCACCGTCACCCAGCCAATACTTGAACGCCGCCGGCACACACAGCACCACCACCAACACCCGCAGACTTTGCCCCGCCGCCACACGACTGAGCACCGCGCCGTTACGCGCGCCGAGGTTGACCATCTCCCCGGAGCCGCCCGGCATGCTGGAAAAGAACGCGGTGGCGCGATCTTCACCGGTACGCCGCATCAACCAGACCCCGACCACCGCCGAGAGGCTGGTGACCAAAGCACCGAAGAAGATCAGGCCGAAGTGGCTCAGGACCTGCTCCATCACCACCGGGGTGAAATGCAGGCCTATGCCGATGCCGACAATCCACTGGCCGCACTTGCGGCCGCCAGGGATTTCCGCCAATTGCCAGGGTGTCAGGCAACGCACCAGGATGATCGCCAGCAACGAGCCGACCATCCATGGCAGTGGCCAGCCGATCTGGCTGGCCAGGTAACCGCCCAGCAGACCGACCAGCGGGGTTCCCCACCAGGCTTTGAAGGGTGTTCGATCAGACATCGGCGATAACGCGCCGGGCGACCGAACGTTTGCGCCAGATTCGCAGGATCGGCATGAACAGCATGATTGCGGTCAGTACCCAGACACCGAAGGTGATCGGGCTCGACCAAAGGATTTCCAATGCACCATTGGAGATCGACAGGGCGCGACGCAGGTTCTGCTCCATCAGGCCGCCAAGGATGAAACCCAACAGAACCGGCGACAACGGGAAGTCCAGCTTGCGCAGGATGTAACCGAAGATGCCGATGCCGATCATCAGGAACAGGTCGAAGGTAGTGGCATGCACCGCGTAGACGCCGATCCCGGTGATGATCGCAATCACGGGCACCAGCGCCCAGTTCGGCACGGCCAGGATGCGCGTGAAGATGCGGATCATCGGGATGTTGAGGATCACCAGCATGATGTTGGCGACGAACAACGAAGCGATCAGGCCCCAGACAATGTCCGGTTGCTGTTGGAACAACAGCGGGCCCGGGGTGATGTTGTACAGCGACAGCGCGCCGATCATCACCGCCGTGGTACCGGAACCCGGAACGCCGAGCGTCAACATCGGCACCAGGGCACCGCAGGCTGCGCCGCCGATGGCGGTTTCCGGCGCCGCGAGGCCACGCATGTCGCCTTGGCCGAAGGTGCCATTGGCGCCGGCGATACGTTTTTCGGTCATGTAGGCCACAGCGCTGGCCAACGTGGCGCCGGCACCCGGCAACACGCCCATGATGAAACCGAGCAGACCGCAACGGATGTTCACCAAGAAGACAGCCGAGGCTTCCTTGAAGTTGAACATCATCCGGCCGGTCGCTTTCACCGCTTCCTGGCCGCGATGGGTTTTTTCCAGCAGCAGAAGGATTTCACTGATGGAGAACAAGCCGAGAACCAGCACAACGAACTGAATGCCGTCGGTCAAGTGGATGTTGTCCCCGGTGAAACGGTACACGCCGCTGTTGGCATCGATCCCGACGGTCGACAAAAACAAACCGATCAGCGCGGCGATAAAGGTCTTCAGTGGTCGATCGCCGGCCATGCCACCAAGACAGACAATCGCGAACACCATCAGCACGAAATACTCTGCCGGTCCAAAGGCAATCGCCCATTTCGCCAGCAGCGGGGCGAACAGCACCATGCCGCAAGTGGCGATGAACGCACCGATGAACGAACTCCACGCCGACAGCGACAACGCTACACCGGCCAGACCCTTGCGGGCCATCGGGTAACCGTCGAGGGTGGTCATGACGGTGGACGCTTCGCCTGGAATGTTCAGCAGGATTGAACTGATCCGGCCGCCGTATTCGCAACCCAGGTACACCGCCGCCAGCAGGATCAGCGCCGATTCCGGCGGCAGACCGAGGGCGAACGCAATCGGAATCAGCAACGCCACGCCGTTGATCGGGCCCAGGCCTGGCAACAGCCCGACGACGGTGCCGATCAGGGTGCCGCACAGAGCGGTCACCAGGTTGTACGGGCTCAGCGCGACGCCGAAACCCTGACCCAAATAGCCAAGAGTATCCATATCAGTTCTCCAGAACGTCGAGCACGCCCAGTGGCAGTGGCACGTCCATCACTTTGTCGAACAGCAGATAAAGACCGATAGCCATCAGGCTGATGATCACCGTGCTGGGTAGCCAGCGGCCGCCATACAGGCGTGCCATGGGGATTCCAATCAGAATGCTGGCGACGATGAAACCGAGGGGTTCGAAGGCCCCGGCAAACACCAGCAACAGCAGTACGCAGATGCCGATCTTGATCAGGGTTTCACGGTCCAGTTTCGGGTCATCGTCACTGTGCACAATCGGTGTCGGACGAAAAACCATGTACAGCAAACCAAGGCCCATCAGGCCGAGCATCAATAGCGGGAAGGCTCGCGGCCCCACCGGTTCGTAGGAAAAAGACGCTTGATACGGCCACGCCATCAGCGCCAGGCCAACACAGACCAGCAACAGCGCTGAAGCAAAAATGCGTTGTAAGAGCATGGGAAACTCCTGTGCCGCGGCCCTCCAGAACGGGGGCCGCAGCCGCTAGACAGAGGCGATCACTGAATCAGGCCGAACTCTTTGGCCAGCACTTTGTAGTCCGCAACCTGCTTCTTCACGTAGGTGTCCAGCTCCGGGCCGGTCATGGCGAACGGGAACAGTTCACGCTGATCGCGCAACGTGGCGAACTCCTCGGAAGCCAGCAGCTTGTCGAACGCGTCTTTCCACCAGGCGTAGTCTTCATCGCTGACCTTTGGCCCGAGGTAGAAGCCGCGAACCACTGGCCAGACGATGTCGTAGCCTTGCTCTTTGGCGGTCGGAATGTCTTTCATTTCCGGCTCGTCCAGACGCTTCTCGGAGAACACGGCCAGCAGGCGCATGTCACCGCTCTGGATGTGCGGCATGGAGTCGGAGATGTCGGTGCTGCCGACCTGGATGTGGCCGCCGAGCAGGGCAGTGGCGATTTCACCGCCGCCTTCGAGGGCGACGTAACGCAGGTCGCGCGGGTTGATCCCGGCTGCCTTGGCGATCAGGGCGGTTTGCATCCAGTCCTGGCTGCCGACGGTGCCGCCGGAGCCGATCACCACTTTGCTCGGATCTTTCTTCAATGCCTGAACCAGATCGTCCAGGGTTTTGTAAGGCGAATCGCTTTTCACCGCGATGGCGCCATAGCTTGTTCCAACGGCCGCCAGCCAGCGCACGGCGTTTTCATCAAAACGGCCGAATTTGCCTTGGGCCAGGTTCAGCAGCGAACCGCTGGACCACGCCACCAGCGTGCCGGCATCGGCCGGACGCTGGGCGACCACCGCGTTGTACGCTACCGCGCCGACACCGCCTGGCATGTAGGTCACGCGCATCGGCTTGGTCAGCAGTTTCTGATTCACCAGCGCGCTTTGCGCCAGTTTGCAGGTCAGGTCGAAACCGCCGCCTGGCGAGGCCGGGGCGATGCATTCCGGGCGTTTGGGTTCGGCGAGCAATTGGCCGGCGAACAGCAGGGCGCTGGCGGTGAGAGCAACTTTACGCAGTGACAGGTTCATTCAAGTCTCCTTGGAGTTTTTGTTATGGACGTACTGAATTACCAAAGGGCAACGCTATAGCTCACCAGCAGACGCACTTCATCGGCATCGCGAGCGGAATAGTTGGAACGGTAAGTGGCATTGCGCAGGCGCACAGCGACATCCTTGAGCGCGCCGCTTTGTACGACGTATTTGATTTCGGTGTTGCGTTCCCACTCTTTGCCTTCGTCGCCGTTCTTGAGCTTGATGTTGTCACCGCTCAGGTAACGACTCATGAAACTCAGGCCGGGAATGCCGAGTTTGGCAAAGTCATAGTCGTAGCGAGCCTGCCAGGAACGTTCTTCGGCGCCGGCAAAGTCGTTGATCTGCACGAAGTTGACGAGGTACGGGTCACTGCCATCGACATAAGGGAAGGCACTGTCGCCGGACATGTGCTGATAGCCGGCGCTGAATTTATGCCCGCTCAAGGCGTAGCTCACCAGCCCATTCAGGGATTGGTTGTCGATGTTGCCGCCCCGGGCTGCGCCTTCGTCGTCACTGATAGCCAGGCGCAGATCGGTGCCTAACGTGCCGGGGCCGAACGGTTGCGAGGCGACCACGCCAAGGAAATGCTGGTTATAGACTTCATCGAGTTGAGCGAAGTGGTAGCTGCCGATGATTTTGTCGGTGAACTTGTAATCCACGCCGCCAAAATCAAAGTGCTTGCCGGCCACGGTGCCAGCGAAGCGGCTGTTCTTGTTGTTGAGGGCGATGTCCTCGAAGTTGGTGCTGTCCCGGTCCTTGGCTTTCTCCAGGCGCCCGCCGGTGAAGGTCAGGTTCTTGATCTCCTTGGAGGTCAGCAGGCCGCCTTCAAAGGTCTGCGGCAGAATGCGCCCGTCGTTGGCCTTGAGTATTGGCAATTCCGGAATCAGGCTTCCGACTTTCAGTTCCGTGTCGGAGATTTTCATTTTGCCGGTCAGGCCGAGCTTGGAATATTCATCCGCCGCGCGCCCGTCGTCATGGGTCGGCAACAGACCGGTGCCGGTGCGATCCGGACTAGAATCGAGTTTCACCCCCAGCATGCCCAGCGCATCGACACCGAATCCCACGGTGCCGTCGGTGTAACCCGATTGCAGGTTGAGCATGAACCCCTGGGCCCATTCGTCCCGCTTGGATTGCTGGGCGCTGGTACCGTCGCGAAAGTCGCGGTTGAAATACATGTTGCGGGTTTCGAAGGTTGCCGTACTGTCTTCGAAGAAGGCAGCCTGGCTCAACGGCGAAAAGCCGGCGAGGGCGGCGGCGCTGGCAAGGGCGGTGTGGCTGAGACGGGAAAAGCGAGCAGGCGGGCAAGCCTGGAGCTGCATGGACAGCATCTTGAAGTACTCCGTTTTATTGTTCTTATTGGCGAAAACGCTTCGAGGCGTTTTTCGTACGCTATGTGCGGTAGCGACGGCAGTCGAAACTGTCCGTGGCTGGACTCTAACCGGCCAACCTTTCGCTAACCTTTCAGAAGACTTTCACGGTTTTCGGGCTTCACAGCGGCGGTTGCGGCTGTAAACTCCGCGCCAAAGAATGGCGTCGGCCATCCCTGAATGAGGTAAGGATCCATGCGTGTTCTGCTCGTCGAAGACCATCTGCAGCTGGCCGAAAGTGTCGCCCAGGCGCTCAAGAGCACCGGGCTGACCGTGGATGTGCTGCACGACGGCGTGGCGGCCGACCTGGCGTTGAGCAGCGAGGAATACGCGGTGGCGATCCTCGACGTCGGTTTGCCGCGCATGGATGGCTTCGAAGTGCTGGCGCGCCTGCGAGCGCGGGGCAAGAACCTGCCGGTGTTGATGTTGACCGCCCGCAGCGACGTCAAGGATCGGGTCCACGGCCTGAACCTCGGCGCTGACGATTACCTGGCCAAACCTTTCGAACTGACCGAACTCGAAGCCCGGGTCAAAGCCTTGCTGCGCCGCAGTGTGCTCGGCGGCGAACGCCTGCAGCGCTGCGGCGTGCTGGCCTATGACCTGGACACCCGGCGCTTCACCCTCGGCGAAGAGTTGTTGACCCTGACCTCCCGCGAGCAGGCGGTGCTCGAAGCCCTGATCGCCCGTCCGGGCCGGGTGATGAGCAAGGAACAACTGGCCTCGCAAGTCTTCGGACTGGACGAAGAGGCCAGCCCCGACGCCATCGAGATCTATGTCCATCGCCTGCGCAAAAAGCTCGACGGCCAGCCGGTCGTCATCGTGACTTTCCGCGGTCTCGGCTACTTGCTGGAAAGCCGCGATGCATAAGCCCAGCAGCCTGCGTTGGCGGTTGCTGTGGAATCTGGCGTTGTTGCTGGTGGTGTTGATGCTGGCCAGTGGTTTGAGCGCTTACTGGAACGGTCGCGAAGCGGCCGACACCGCCTATGACCGGACCTTGCTGGCCTCGGCGCGGACCATCGCGGCGGGCGTCTCCCAACGTGACGGTACGCTGAGCGCCGACGTGCCCTACGTGGCCCTCGACACCTTCGCCTACGACAGCGCAGGGCGGATTTTTTACCTGGTCAACGACATCAATCAGAAGCTGATCTCCGGTTACGAAAACCTTCCGCCACCGCCGCCGGGAACGCCGCGAACCGATGACTATCCGGCACTGGCGCGTTTCTATAACGCCAAGTATCAGGGGCAGAACGTCCGTGTGGTGAGCCTGCTCAAACCGGTGAGCGAACCGAACATGAACGGCATGGCGGAAATCCGCGTGGCGGAAACCGATGAGGCGCGGGTCAGCATGGCCCGCAGCCTGGCGGCGGACACGTTGCTGCGTCTGGGCATGCTGGCGGTGGGTGCGTTGTTGTTGGTGTGGTTTGCGGTCAGCGCCGCGTTGCGTCCGCTGGAACGCTTGCGCACCGCGGTGGAAGAGCGTCAGCCGGACGATCTGCGGCCATTACCGTTAGTGGAAGTGCAGCACGAGTTGTGGCCCTTGGTGCGTGCGCTCAATCACTTTACCGAGCGCCTGCGCGGGCAGTTCGAGCGTCAGGCGCAGTTCATCGCCGATGCCGCCCATGAACTGCGTACTCCCCTGGCGGCGCTGAAGGCGCGACTGGAGCTGGGGTTGCGCTCGACCGAACCCGAAACCTGGCGCAGTACATTGGAAACTGTCGCCCAAGGCACGGACCGTTTGACCCACCTTGCCAATCAATTGCTCTCGCTGGCACGGGTCGAAAATGGCGCCCGGGCCATCGCCGAGGGCGGCGCGCAGTTACTTGACCTCAGTCAGTTGGCTCGCGAACTCGGCATGGCCATGGCGCCGCTGGCCCACGCACGTGGTGTGGCGCTGGCGCTGGAAGCGGATGAACCGGTGTGGTTACGCGGCGAGCCAACGCTGTTGAATGAACTGTTGAGCAATCTGGTGGATAACGCACTGGCCCATACACCGTCGGGGGGCAACGTGATTCTTCGGGTCACGGCACCGGCCGTGCTGGAGGTCGAGGACGACGGCCCAGGCATTCCTCTTGAAGAACGCGATCGGGTCTTCGAGCGCTTTTACCGACGCAACCAGCAGGTGGCCGGTTCGGGGTTGGGGCTGGCGATTGTTGGCGAGATCTGCCGCGCACACCTGGCTCAAATCAGCCTGCACGATGGCGAGCAGGCGGGGTTGAAGGTGCGGGTCAGTTTTATCGCCGGGTAGGTTGCTGAAACACCTGTGGCGAGGGAGCTTGCTCCCGCCGGGCTGCGAAGCGGCCCCAAAACCATTCACCGCGTTAATTCAGATAAGCCGTATTTATCGGGTTTACGACTGCTGCGCAGCCGAGCGGGAGCAAGCTCCCTCGCCACAGTAATCAGTAAAACATCGACCGCGACTCTTCCAGATCGCGGCACATCGCCTCGTTCTCCGGATCAATTCCCAGCTTTTTGAACGCCGGCACGCTGAATGCGTCGATACGGGCGAGGGGATGGTCGGTGTCCTTGTGGCAATACAGGCTGGCCACTTGCACCAGATCGACATAGTCGACCCGCTCTGACTCTCGATTGAAGTCCAGATAAAGCCCCGGCACCTGTACCAGCATTTCCGGAAACTCCCAGACCCTGAGCAGCTTGTCGCCAAGCAGTGGATGAATGTGATCGATCACATGATTGAGGCTTACCGGGTCAGCCAGCAGTTCATAGTGATCTTCGGCGTAGGTCAGGATGGGCAATACACCGATCTGATGCACCAGTCCGCCAAGGGCTGCCTGGTCGGGCTTGAGTTGCGTGTAGCGGCGGCACAATGCATAGCTGATCCCGGCGATTTCCAGGCTTTTGCGCCAGACATCACGCATTTTGTGTTCCACCACTTCGGAGCGGGCATGGAAAATCTGTTCCATGACCAGGCCGATGGCCAGGTTGCTGCTGTAATTGATGCCCAGTCGAGTGATTGCCGTGTGCAGGTCAGTGACTTCCTGGGTCGCACGCAGCAGCGGGCTATTGACCACCTTGATCAGACGCGCCGACAGCGCGGTATCGCGGCCGATCACTTTGCTCAGGGTGCTGACACTGATTTCCGGGTCTTCGGCGGCCTTGCGAATCTGCAGGGCCACTTCCGGTAACGTTGGCAGAACCAGGTCATCGTTATCGATGGCCTCAACCAAATCCTGTTGGACCTTTTCCGCCAGCTCGCTCATTTCGTTTCTCTAGGTATTGCGACAAATGCTGCTGTTAACGCTGGATTTCGCGATCGCGATCCAGTTCGTAAGGCAGGTCGAGCAGGTGCAGGGCTGGCCCTTCGAGCGCGCCCAGATGGATATCACCTCCTTCTGCTGCTTCGGCTTGCAGCACGGCCAGGAGTTCAATGTTTTGCCCGGCGTTAGCGGCCAGCACCACTTCGCCGATAGAGCTGCCGTGGGTAGGGGAAAACAATTGGGTGCCAGGTTCAGGCAACTCGTTGGCGTCCAGTGCCAGGCGATACAAGCGACGCTTGAGTTTGCCCAGATACTGCATGCGCGCGACGATTTCCTGGCCGGTGTAGCAACCTTTCTTGAAGCTCACGCCTCCCACGGCTTGGAGGTTGAGCATCTGCGGGATGAACAACTCGCGAGTGCTCGGCATGACCTGACCGATCCCGGCGCGAATCTGGCCCAGCAGCCATTGATTCAGAGCGCCTTCGGTCAATACGGCGGACAGCTTGCCCTTGATAAGGTCGGCCTGGTCGGCGGCGACCCAGAGTTCGGCGCGGTACGGCGAGACGCGAATGGCGATCAGGCCGTCATTGCGCGCGACGCTATCGGTGTCAGCAGGAAGATCAAGACCGAGGCTGATCAGTGCCGCATCGCCATGGTCGATGCCGAAGCGGACCCAGGCTGCGCTTTCGTCGGTCAGTTTGGATTTGGAAAATACGGCGTACTTTTTCAGGTCCGCCAGTTGCGGTTCCAGCAGTTCGCTGGCCATGGCCATCAGAACGCCGTCGCCTTCGAGCAGGATGCGGAAACTCGACTGCATCCGGCCTTTCTGCGTGCAGCGGGCGCCGAGGCTGGCCTGGGTGTCACTCAGGTAATTGAGGTTGCAGGTCAATTGGCCTTGCAGGAATTTGCCGGCATCCGCGCCGCGTACTGCGAGAACGCCTTCGTGAGACAGGGTGCAGAAAAAAGCAGAATCGGCCATGGGTCATCGCAGGGTAAAGAGTCTGGGGGACATCATAAGGGGGCGCTCTTGAAATGGGTAGTTCACAAAGGTTCATTGGTGGCCGACCAAAGCCGAGTGTTCGACTCCGCCTGGGGCTGTATACTTGCCGCCTATTTGAGGAGCGCTCCATGGTCGAAGATGTTGAACTGAATCGCCTCTACTGGCACAGCCGCCGCGGCATGCTTGAGCTTGACGTGTTGCTGGTACCGTTCGTCAAAGAGGTCTATCCGCACCTCAACGATGTCGACCGCGATTGCTACCGCAAGCTGCTCGAATGCGAAGATCAGGACATGTTCGGCTGGTTCATGGAACGCGCCGAATCGGAAGATCCCGAGCTTCAGCGCATGGTTCGCATGATTCTGGATCGTGTCCAGCCAAAGTAATGCGTTCGAATGCCGCTGGCATGCCTCGCGGCAGTTGCTGGCGGCGTATCTTCTGGCCCAGCTGTTCGCGCTGGGCTCGCTGTGTCTTCTCTCTCTACCGGTCTGGGCCAGTCTGCTCGGCGCTTTTTGCTGTCTGGCTCACGGCGCCTGGGCGCTACCGCGACAGATTCTGCTGACACACCCAAGGGCATTTCGCGGCTTGCGTCGCAATGCCGATGGCTGGCAGTTGTGGAATCAGGAGGCGGGTTGGCAATCGGTGCAGCTACGACCGGACAGCCTGGCGCTACCTTTGCTGGTTGTGCTGCGTTTTCGCCTGCGGGGTGAACGACGGGTCAGGGCGATTTGTGTGCCCCGTGACTCGCAGGCGGCGGATCTGCATCGGCGCCTGCGGGTTCGGTTGACGTTCAGTCGACGTAGGTGGGCGGCACCAGAATAGTGTCCAGGGCAATCGGCAGCATGTTCGGGTAGTCGAGGGTGTAATGCAGACCGCGACTTTCCTTGCGTTCCATGGCTGACTGGATCATCAGTTCGGCCACTTGGGCCAGGTTACGCAGTTCGATCAAGTCCCGACTGACCTTGTAGTTACTGTAGAACTCGTCGATTTCATCCAGCAACAGACGCACGCGGTGCTGCGCCCGTTGCAAGCGCTTGTTGGTGCGCACAATGCCGACGTAGTCCCACATGAATCGCCGCAGTTCGTCCCAGTTGTGCGCGATGATCACGTCCTCATCGGAGTCGGTGACCTGGCTCGCATCCCAGACGGGCAGGGCAACCGGAATCGAAACCTGCGGCAGTTGCTCCAGAATGTCCGCCGCCGCCGAGCGCGCGTAAACGAAACACTCCAGTAACGAGTTGCTGGCCATACGGTTGGCACCGTGCAGGCCGGTGAAGCTGGTTTCGCCAATGGCATATAGCCCAGGCACGTCGGTGCGCCCCTGCTGATCGACCATCACGCCGCCGCACGTGTAGTGCGCCGCCGGAACCACTGGAATCGGTTGTTTGGTGATGTCGATGGAGAATTCGAGGCAGCGTTCGTACACCGTCGGGAAGTGAGTCTTGATGAACGCTTCCGGCTTGTGGCTGATGTCCAGGTAGACACAATCGACGCCCAGGCGCTTCATTTCATGGTCGATGGCCCGGGCGACGATGTCGCGTGGGGCCAGCTCGGCGCGAGGGTCGAAGCGTTGCATAAAGCGTTCGCCGTTGGGCAGCTTCAGGTGTGCGCCTTCGCCGCGCAGGGCTTCGGTGATCAGGAAACTCTTGGCTTGCGGGTGATACAGGCAAGTGGGATGGAACTGGTTGAATTCCAGATTCGCCACCCGGCAGCCCGACCGCCAAGCCATGGCAATGCCATCACCGCAGGCGCCGTCGGGGTTGCTGGTATAGAGATAGACCTTTGCTGCACCGCCCGATGCGAGGATCACAAAGCGAGCGGCGTAGGTGTCGACTTCACCGGTCCCGCGATTGAGGACGTAGGCGCCGAGGCAGCGATCACCTTCAAGGCCCAGGCGCTTTTCGGTGATCAGGTCGACCGCGACCCGTTGCTCCAGCAGTTCGATGTTCGGTCGTTGCCTGGCCTTGTCGAGCAAGGTTCTGAAAATCGCTGCGCCGGTGGCATCGGCGGCATGGATGATGCGCCGATGGCTGTGACCGCCCTCGCGGGTCAGGTGGAACTCGAATCCGCCATCTTCGGTGCCGGACTGTTCATCGCGCGTGAAGGGCACACCTTGGTCGATCAGCCATTGAATCGCCTCTTTACTGTGCTCGACGGTAAAGCGCACGGCGTCTTCGTGGCACAGGCCGCCGCCAGCGTTGAGGGTGTCATCGACATGTGATTCAACGGTGTCGGTGTCATCCAGGACGGCTGCGACGCCACCCTGCGCCCAGAAAGTCGAGCCATTGGCGAGGTCGCCTTTGCTCAATACGGCGATGCGCAAATGACCGGGCAAGGTCAGCGCAAGGCTCAAGCCGGCAGCACCGCTGCCAATTACCAGAACATCGTGTTGAAACTGTTGGCTCATTTCAGGATTCCGCTCAAAGCGACCCGGGTCGGGGTTGGCGCAAGACAGCTGGATCGGCGAGTCAAGACAGCCACACAGCCCACTAGTATATAGAGGGGGGGAGCGGCACAATAGCGAGCACACATGGCATTGTGAAACTACTGTGACGGAAAATACCTGACGCTTCGTCGGATGGTTTTTCGGCTGGCTCGGCGACAAGACGACTGTATCAGCGATTTAACAGTCTTTTTCTATTCACGGTTGCACAATGTCAGTCTTGCACAGCTATAAATATTTGGAACTTTTGCCAAAGGCCCGGGCTCAATAGACCGTTGCCTGATTCAAGGGACAGTATCGGCTTCAGCGCGGGATCTGTGATTTTTGATCCTTGTCGGTGAATCCGATGACAAGATTATTCGCGCAGCCGGGTTAACCCGCGCTGCGCTTTTCGTGCGTGCCAAATCAGAGCCCGCAGGAAACTTGCTTGGAGGGGGAGAACTTTTGCGAAAAGCCCGAGTCTATGTTTGCAAGTCTGGTCGTTTAGTTATGCAAGTCTCCTCCGAGCTTATCGAGGAGTGTTCATGCTAACCCAGGAAGAGGATCAGCAGCTGGTCGAGCGCGTTCAACGCGGCGACAAGCGAGCTTTCGATCTGCTAGTGCTGAAATACCAGCACAAAATTCTCGGGTTGATCGTGCGTTTCGTGCACGACACCCATGAAGCCCAGGATGTGGCGCAGGAAGCCTTTATCAAGGCGTACCGTGCACTTGGAAATTTTCGCGGAGACAGCGCGTTTTATACGTGGCTTTACCGCATCGCCATCAACACGGCGAAAAACTATCTGGTTTCACGCGGCCGTCGGCCGCCGGATAGCGATGTCAGTTCCGAGGATGCAGAGTTCTACGATGGCGATCATGGCCTCAAGGATCTCGAGTCGCCAGAACGTGCATTGCTGCGGGATGAGATCGAAGGCACCGTCCATCGAACCATTCAGCAACTTCCAGAAGATTTGCGTACGGCCTTAACTTTACGTGAATTCGATGGTCTGAGTTACGAGGACATTGCGGCCGTCATGCAGTGTCCGGTGGGTACCGTGCGCTCCCGGATTTTCCGCGCTCGGGAAGCCATCGATAAAGCCCTGCAGCCGTTGTTGCAGGAAAACTGAGACAGCGGCGACAGCCAAGAGAGGAACGCCATGAGTCGTGAAGCCCTGCAGGAATCGCTGTCCGCAGTGATGGATAACGAAGCGGACGAATTGGAATTGCGTCGGGTATTGAATGCCTTTGACGATGTTGAAACCCGTGATACCTGGGCTCGTTATCAAATCGCTCGGGCAGTTATGCACAAGGATTTGCTGCTTCCACGTCTGGATATCGCTGCGGCAGTCTCTGCTGCGCTGGCTGACGAAGCCGTACCAGCAAAAGCCACCCGTGGTCCATGGCGCAGCCTGGGTCGCCTGGCGGTCGCTGCTTCGGTAACCCTCGCCGTACTGGCAGGTGTTCGTCTGTATAACCAGGACGAGATCGCTGGGGTCGAACTGGCTCAACATTCCAGTCAACCAGGCTTGGCCGTTCCTCAGGTCAAGGGTCCAGCTGTATTGGCAGGCTACAATGAGGGTTCGGAAGCCACTGGTCCTATGGCCAACGGCGTATTGCAAGGTCAGCCAGGTTGGCACGATCAGCGTCTGCCAGGCTATTTGCGCCAACATGCTCAACAGGCTGCACTGAAAGGTACTGAGAGCGCTCTGCCTTACGCTCGTGCAGCAAGCCTGGAAAACCGTTAAGGAGGATCATGCGCGCCATCCCTCTACTTACGCTTCTGCTCGGTGGCTGGTTTGTTGTTCCAGCCCATGCTGATGAAGCCCAGGACTGGTTGACCCGTCTGGGCCAAGCCGAGCAACAGCAAAGCTTTCACGGTACATTCGTCTACGAGCGTAGCGGTAGTTTCTCTACCCACAACATTTGGCACCTCGTCCAGGATGGCAAGGTCCGCGAGCGTTTACTCCAGCTCGACGGCTCGGCACAGGAAGTCGTGCGCATTGATGGGCGTACTCAATGCGTCAGCGGCATTCTGATCGCAGGACTCGGAGATTCTCCCAGCTCCGCTGCTCGTGCACTCGATCCACAAAAACTCAAGAATTGGTACGACCTTGCCGTCATTGGCAAGTCGCGTGTGGCTGGGCGTGCGGCAGTGATCGTTTCACTGAAACCTCGTGATCAACATCGCTACGGTTTTGAATTGCATCTGGATAAAGAAACCGGCCTGCCTCTCAAATCATTGCTTCTGAATGAACGTGGGCAGTTGCTGGAGCGGTTTCAGTTCACACGACTGGATACCGCCGATGTCCCTTCCGACCGCGACTTACAGCCTGGCCCCGATTGCAAAACCATCGCCCTCGACAGTGACAAGGCCTCTGCAATCAAGTCCGCGCAAGTATGGCGTTCGGACTGGTTACCACCAGGTTTCGAGCTGGCCAGCAGTACCTCCCGCAAGGATCCAGAGACCAAAACCCAAGTCAACAGTCTGATGTATGACGATGGCCTGGCCCGTTTCTCGGTTTTCCTTGAGCCATTGAATGGCGCAACAATTACCGACACTCGCACCCAGTTGGGGCCGACCGCTGCAGTTTCCCGACGCTTGACTACCCCGCAAGGCGAGATGATGGTGACCGTGGTCGGTGAAATTCCGATAGGCACCGCCGAACGGATTGCGCTGTCCATGCGCAGCGACGCCACTGCAACCAAGTAGCGAGCTGAAATCGAAATGTTTGGTGAGCATTTCAACTTGCAAATATCCCCGAATTTTTTTATAGGTCAGAGCCTCTCGGCTCTGGCCTTGTTTGTTGTTCCCGGAACAAAAATACCGGCGTATCGTTCCCGGTGTTCCTTGCTCCATATCGCTTAACCATGCTCGTCGTAACGGGAGCCGTATGTCGATACCACGCTTGAAATCTTATCTTTCTATTTTTGCCACTGTGCTGGTGCTGGGTCAGGCGGTCGCTGTTCAGGCGGTCGAGTTGCCTGACTTCACTCAATTGGTCGAGCAGGCCTCGCCCGCGGTGGTAAACATCAGTACCACGCAGAAGCTGCCGGATCGCAGAGTGAACGAGCAAATGCCCGACCTTGAAGGCTTGCCGCCCATGTTGCGCGAGTTCTTCGAGCGCGGTATGCCGCCACAGCCGCGTACGCCACGCGGGGATCGTCAGCGTGAAGCCCAATCCCTGGGTTCGGGTTTCATCATCTCGTCTGATGGCTACATCCTGACCAACAACCATGTGATTGCCGATGCAGACGAGATCCTCGTCCGCCTGGCTGACCGCAGCGAACTGAAAGCCAAGCTGGTTGGTACCGATCCGCGTTCCGACGTGGCTCTGCTGAAAATCGAGGGCAAGGATCTGCCGGTCCTCAAGCTCGGTAAATCCCAGGACTTGAAGGCCGGCCAATGGGTCGTGGCGATTGGCTCGCCATTCGGTTTCGACCATACCGTGACCCAAGGGATCGTCAGCGCCGTTGGTCGCAGCCTGCCGAACGAAAACTATGTGCCGTTCATCCAGACCGACGTGCCGATCAATCCGGGTAACTCTGGGGGGCCGCTGTTCAACCTGGCCGGTGAAGTGGTCGGCATCAACTCGCAGATCTACACGCGATCCGGCGGTTTCATGGGCGTGTCGTTCGCGATCCCGATCGACGTCGCGATGGACGTTTCCAATCAGCTTAAAAGCGGTGGCAAAGTCAGCCGTGGCTGGTTGGGTGTGGTGATTCAGGAAGTGAACAAGGATCTGGCCGAATCGTTCGGCCTGGAGAAGCCAGCCGGCGCGCTGGTGGCTCAGATCCAGGACGACGGCCCGGCTGCCAAGGGTGGCCTGCAAGTAGGGGATGTGATTCTGAGCATGAACGGTCAACCGATCGTCATGTCCGCCGATCTGCCACATCTGGTGGGCGCGCTGAAGGCCGGCTCGAAAGCTGATCTGGAAGTGATTCGTGACGGTAAGCGCAAGAATGTCGAGTTGACTGTCGGCGCTATCCCGGAAGAAGGCAAAGAACTGGATTCGCTGCCGAAATCTACCATCGAGCGCAGCAGTAACCGGCTGGGTGTTTCCGTGGTCGAGCTGACGGATGAGCAGAAGAAAACCTACGACCTCAAAGGCGGCGTCGTCATCAAGGAAGTCCAGGACGGTCCTGCTTCTCTGATTGGCCTGCAGCCAGGCGATGTGATCACTCACCTGAATAACCAGGCAATCAGTTCTGCCAAGGAGTTCACGGATATTGCCAAGGCATTGCCGAAGAACCGCTCGGTGTCGATGCGGGTTCTGCGTCAAGGTCGCGCCAGTTTCATTACCTTCAAACTGGCTGAATAATCCGGTTGTTGGCTAAATAAAAAACCGCCTCGAAAGAGGCGGTTTTTTTGTGCCTGTCTTTTTTGTTTGAAAGGCAGATCAGCCCATCATGTCCTTGATCATGCGTTCCTGTTCCATCAGCTCGCGTTGCCGTGCATCGATACGCGATGACAGCGGGAAGTTGGTGCCTGCCTTGCGCTTGGCGAAGTCCAGTTGCTGAATGGCCTGGCGGTAATCCCCGACCAGGGCGAAATACTCGGCGCGGGCCTGATGCAGGCCGATGATGTTGCCTGACAGACCGCGAGTCTCGGCCACCATGTACCAGACGTCCGGATCGTCAGGACGGCTCTTGAGCAGATTCTCCAGTGCTTTTTCCGCATCGGGCGCACGGTTCTGCTTGAGCAGCAGGTCAACGCGCACTGAATTCAGCGGATAGTTGCCGGGATACTGCGTCAACATTCGGTCAACCCGAGCCTGGGCGTCCGGCAGACGATTGTTGGTGATGTCCAGATCGACCTGCGCCAGATTGTAGATGATCTCGTTCGGCGATTTGGCCAGAAGCGACTTGAGGTTTTCTCGTGCTTCATTCAACTGGCCGCCCTTGATCTGGGCGATGGCCAGGCCATAGCGAGCGACATCATTTTTCGGATTTTCTTCAAGCTGGGCACGAAAGCGTTTGGCGCCCAGGCCTGGGGTTTCTTCGTAGATCAACTGGACTCGTGCACGAATCAACTGATAACGCATAGAGTCTTCGATGCCGCCGGGTTTTGCCTGTTCGGCGCGGTTGCGCGTGTCAGCGATCCGCGACTCGGTCACCGGGTGAGTCAGCAGAAATTCCGGTGGCTTGGCGTCGAAGCGGTATTGGCGCGCCAATCGCTCGAACATGGTCGGCATCGACCGCGGGTCGTAACCGGCCTTTTCCAGGTTGAGGATGCCAATGCGGTCAGCTTCCTGTTCGTTCTGGCGAGAGAAACGCCGCTGTTCCTGAATGGCTGCCGCCTGAGTGCCAGCAATGGCCGCGATCCCGGCATCGCCGGCGCCGGCTGCGGCAATCACGATCCCGGCCAGCAGCGCGGCCATCATCGGCACCTGCATGCGCTGTTGTGCTTCGACGCCACGGGCGAAGTGGCGCTGCGACAAGTGAGCCAATTCGTGAGCGAGTACCGAGGCATATTCGCCCTCGGTCTGGGCATTGAGGAACAAGCCGCCGTTGACCCCGACAATGCCGCCTGGTGCGGCGAAGGCGTTGAGTTGCGGGCTGTTGATCAGGATGAACTCCAGGCGCCGGTCATTGACCTGGCTGGTCTCTACCAGCCTGTAGACGCTGGATTCGACGTAGTCCTTGAGCTGTGGATCGTTGAGTTGCGAAACCTGGCTGCGCAACAACGCCAGCCAGGCACGGCCCAACTGATGTTCCTGTTGCGGCGAGACAATGGCAGAACTGGCGTCGCCGAGTGACGGCAGGTCGTCGGCGAAGCCCGGTGAGGCGAGCAGGCAAGCGAGCGTCAGCAGGGTAGGGCGCAAAAAAGTCATGCACAAAGCCTTAGTCGACAAAGACCTTACTGTAGCCGGACACTACGCTTCGGACCAGATATTCTAGCCGCTCGACCACCTGCCCCCGGAGTGATGCAATGACCGATGCTGTAGCCCATGACGCCGAGCTCGATGCCAGCGGCCTGAATTGCCCCTTGCCGTTGCTCAAGGCCAAGATGGAACTCAATCGACTGGCCAGCGGCGCAGTGCTGAAGATAATTGCCACCGATGCGGGCTCGCAGCGCGACTTCCGCACCTTTGCCCGATTGGCCGGTCATACGCTGCTTCGTGAAGAAGATGAAGCGGGTGTTTACCGCTATTGGTTGAAAAAAGCCTGAATTCTGCTGCGCTCGTTTCTAAGGATTATTGATGTTCAAAGTGTTACGCGACTGGATTCAGCGCTATTTCTCCGATGAAGAGGCCGTGGTGCTGGCGGTTCTGCTGTTTCTGGCGTTTACCGCCGTGCTGACGCTGGGCGGCATGCTTGCGCCAGTGCTGGCCGGGATGGTGCTGGCGTATCTGATGCAAGGGTTGGTCGTCATTCTCGAACGTCTGCGCATGCCGGGCGGGGTGGCGGTGGGAATGGTCTTTGCGTTGTTCATGGGGCTGTTGCTGGTGTTCATCGTGATTGTGGTGCCGTTGCTCTGGCATCAGTTGATTACGCTGTTCAACGAGTTACCCGGCATGCTCGCCAAATGGCAGTCGCTGTTATTGCTGCTGCCCGAGCGCTACCCGCATTTGGTGTCCGATGAGCAGGTGCTGCAGGCCATCGAAGTGGCGCGGGGCGAGATCGGCAAGTTCGGTCAGTGGGCGCTGACGTTCTCGCTGTCGAGTCTGCCGTTGCTGGTGAACATCATGATCTACCTGGTGCTGGTGCCGATCCTGGTGTTTTTCTTTCTCAAGGACCGGGAGATGATCGGTCAGTGGGTGCGAGGTTACTTGCCCCGTGAGCGGGCGCTGATTACCCGCGTCGCTCATGAAATGAATCGGCAGATCGCCAATTACATTCGCGGCAAGGTCATCGAGATTTTCATTTGTGGTGGCGTGACCTACATAGGTTTTGTGGTTATGGGCCTCAACTACGCGGCGCTGCTGGCATTGCTGGTGGGCGTGTCGGTGGTGGTGCCTTATGTCGGGGCCGTGGTGGTGACCGTGCCGGTCATGCTGATTGCGCTGTTCCAGTGGGGCTGGAGCGATCAGTTCATCTATTTGATGGCGGTCTACGGAATCATCCAGGTGCTGGACGGCAACGTGCTGGTGCCGCTGTTGTTCTCGGAAGCGGTCAATCTGCATCCGGTGGCGATCATCTGCGCGGTGCTGTTGTTTGGCGGGCTGTGGGGCTTTTGGGGTGTGTTCTTTGCGATTCCGCTAGCAACCTTGTTCAAGGCCGTACTGGATGCGTGGCCGCGCAAAGAGCCGGTGGTGGCGCCGTTGCTTTAACTGCGAACATTGAATATGCGATGGGAGCCGGGCCTCATCACGAGCAGGCTCGCTCCCACATTCAACCGCGTTTGTCTGGACAACTCGGTCAACTGTGGGAGCGGGCTTGCTCGCGAAAGCGTCCGAAAGGACGCTAAAAATCAGGCCTTGTTCAGCGCCTGAGCTGCAGCCAAAACCGCATCCACATGCCCCGGTACCTTCACTCCGCGCCATTCCTGACGCAGCACACCATCCTTGTCGATCAGGAACGTGCTGCGATCAACGCCCATATATTCCTTGCCATAGAGCTTTTTCAGCTTGATCACGTCGAACTGCTGGCAGAGCGCCTCTTCCTTGTCGCTGATCAGCTCGAAGGTGAACGCCTGCTTGGCCTTGAAGTTTTCGTGTGATTTAAGGCTGTCGCGGGACACGCCAAAGACTTCGGTGTTGGCGGCTTTAAAGGCGTCGAGCTGGTCACGAAAGCCCTGGCCTTGAGTGGTGCAGCCTGGCGTGCTGTCCTTTGGATAGAAGTAGATCACCACCTGCTTGCCTTTGAGGTTCGCGAGGTTGACGGTCTGCCCGCTGGTGGCGGGTGCTTCGAAGTCGGCAACCGGTTGGTCGATGGCAACGGCCATGAAAGCTTCCTTACATTGGGTTTTGTGGGCGCCACGGTTCGATCAGGGCATCCAGGTTCAGCGCGTCGGCGAAATCCAGGAACTGATCGCGCAGCCAGCTGATCTGCACACCGGCCGGCAAGGTCACGGTAAACGTGGCATTGAGCATGGTGCCGCCGGTTTGCGGAGCCTGATAGGTGTCGCAGGTCAGGTTTTCCAACTCGACGTTGTGGTCCATGAAGAACTGGCACAGCTCGTTGATGATGTCCGAGCGGTAAGCCGAGCTGACATAAGCGACGTATGGCAGGGCTTGAGGACGATTCTCCAGCGCCGCGCTACGCACTACGTTGACCGTAAAGGCGTGCTTCTTGGCGAGGCTCGACAGGCTGCCTTCGAGGCGCGCCAGGGCGTCCCAGCTGCCGGAGATCTCGAGGATCAACGCACTGCACTCGCCATGACGTGTCAGGCGAGAGGTGACCACGGCGCAGCGGTTTTCATGGCTGGCGCGGCACAGGACGTTAGTCAGCTCCATGGGGTTGGCGCCGAGGGCACTGATGACAAGGAATTGTTCGCGAACTGTGGGGGTGGACATGCAGCATTCCTAAAGCGATGAGCGGTCGGTACGACCAAGGGCTTTTTTCCGGGAACGAGCCTGCGGATGCGAATTCAGAAAACCCGAGCCACAAGGTTGCAACATGCTCCAGTGAGGCAGGAGCGAGGGGCGGCAACGCTGGATCGGGGCTTGTGATGCCGAAAATGGAGGCTGGAACCCGGCGTACGAGCTTATCAGTACCGATCAAAGTCTGAAGGGTAGCGAAAAGCAGCGCCAAGGGGAATGGCAGCAGCGCAGTACTTCGCTTGTACAAGCATCTTGGCGCCAGTACCATTACCGCTCTCTTTTTCCGGCAGGAGCGGTTTCATGATTGCGGGCAGTATGGTGGCACTGGTCACACCCATGGATGCACAAGGGCGTCTTGACTGGGACAGCCTCAGCAAACTCGTGGACTTCCACCTTGAAAACGGCACCCATGCCATTGTCGCGGTCGGTACTACCGGCGAGTCGGCAACCCTCGACGTAGACGAACACATCGCCGTCATCAAAGCCGTGGTCAAGCAGGTCAATGGCCGTATTCCGGTCATCGCCGGTACCGGCGCCAACTCGACCCGCGAAGCCGTGGAACTGACCCGTAACGCCAAAGAGGCCGGCGCCGACGCCTGCCTGTTGGTCGTTCCGTACTACAACAAGCCGACCCAGGAAGGCTTGTACCTGCACTTCAAGCACATTGCCGAAGCGGTCGACATCCCTCAGATCCTCTACAACGTTCCTGGCCGCACCTCCTGCGACATGCAGGCCGAGACCGTGATTCGCCTGTCCACTGTGCCGAACATCATCGGTATCAAGGAAGCCACCGGCGACATGAAGCGTGCCAAGGCAATCCTTGATGGCGTGAGCAAGGACTTCATCGTGCTGTCCGGCGATGATCCGACCGCTGTCGAGCTGATCCTGATGGGCGGCAAGGGCAACATCTCCGTCACCGCCAACGTCGCCCCGCGCGAAATGGCCGACCTGTGCGAGGCGGCGCTCAAGGGCGACGCCGAGACTGCACGGGCAATCAACGAAAAATTGATGCCGCTGCACAAGGATCTGTTCATCGAAGCCAACCCGATTCCGGTGAAGTGGGCTTTGGTCGAAATGGGCCTGATGCACGAAGGCATTCGCCTGCCGCTGACCTGGCTGAGCGCACCTTGTCATGAAACGCTTCGCACGGCCCTGCGCCAGTGCGGCGTCCTGGTTTAATTGAGGAAGTACTACGCATGAAGCGATTGGCCGGACTTTCCGCACTTGCCTTGATCATCTCCAGCACCAGTGGCTGTGGATGGGTCTGGGGCCCGGAAGGTTATTTCCGTGACCGCGGTAGCGATTACCTGGAAGCGCAACAGACTGCACCCATGCAACTGCCGCCGGATGTCAGCACCGCCAAACGTCTGGATCCGCTGTTGCCGATCCCGCGCAACGTGGCCGATGACTCCGTCAAGGGCGAGTACATCGTTCCTCGTCCGCAGCCGTTGTCGGCAGCGGCTGACGCCAGCGCCTACTCGCTGCAAAAGACCGGTGATTCGCGTTGGATCGTCGCTCAGAACCCGCCAGCCGAAGCCTGGCCAGTGGCCGTGCAGTTCTTCCAGGACAACGGTTTCCGTCTGGACGAACAGCGTCCGCAAACCGGCGAATTCACCACCACCTGGCAGCATTCCGACGAACTGTCCGCAGCGATGGCCAAGCGCCTGAGCGCAGCCGGTGTCGGCGCTGACAGCGAAACCCGCGTGCGGGTCCGCATCGAGCCAGGCGTGCAGCGCAACACCAGCGAAATCTACGTGGTCAGCGCCGAGCGTCCTGCCGGTAGCACCGCCGACGTGGCCTTCACCAACCGTTCGGTCAACACTGGCCTGGACGCGGCACTGGTCGACGACATGCTCGCGAGCATGAGTCGCACTTCGGAGAAGGGCGGTTCGGTCTCCATGCTGGCTTCGCGTGACGCCGATACGCCAAGTCGTGTCAGCCTGAGCGAAGACGGCAGCGGTAACCCTGTCCTGAACGTCGGCACCGACCTGGATCGTGCCTGGTCGAGCGTCGGTCGTGCGCTGGAACAGGGCGAGTGGCGCGTTGAAGACATCAACCGCAGCCTGGGTCTCTACTACATCAACCTGGCCGAAAAAGCCGAGAAGAAGGACGAGAAGCCAGGTTTCTTCAGTGGTCTGTTCGGCAGCAAGCCGGACAAGGAAGAAGTTGAAGCCCGTGCCGAGCGTTATCAGGTTCGCCTGAGCAAGGTTGGCGAAAACGTCCAGGTCACCGTAGAGAAAAACATCAACACCGTGGCGCCGGCAGATGTGGCGCGCAAGGTATTGAGCGTGATTCAGGACAATCTGGGCTGATCACATGCGTTTTGCCGTTCTCGGTAGCGGTAGCCAAGGGAACGGCACGCTGATAGCCAGCGCTGACACGTATGTGCTGGTGGATTGTGGTTTCTCCCTGCGGGAAACCGAAAAACGCCTGCTGCGCCTGGGTGTGAACCCTGCGCAGCTGAGCGCGATACTCGTGACCCACGAACATGCCGACCACGTGCATGGCGTGGGTTTGCTGTCTCGGCGCTACAATCTGCCTGTCTACCTCAGTCGCGGTACCCTGCGCGGGATGCGCAAACCCATAGAACCGGCTGGCCTACTGGCCGGCGGCGAGCAACTGCAGATCGGCGCACTGAGCATCGGCGTCATTGCCGTGGCCCATGATGCACAGGAACCGACGCAATACGTCTTCAGTGACGGTGAGCGGCGTTTCGGCCTGTTGACCGACCTGGGCTCGTATTGCAACAAGGTGCTGGACGGTTATCGGGACCTCGATGCGTTGATGATCGAGTCCAACCATTGCCGTGACATGCTGGCTCGCGGTCATTACCCGTACTTTCTCAAGCAGCGGGTAGGCGGTGAACTGGGGCATTTGAACAACCATCAGGCGGCATTCCTGGTGTCCGAGTTGGGCTGGCAAGGCCTGCAACATCTGGTCCTGGCCCATCTGAGCAGCAAGAACAACCTGCCGCAGCTGGCCCGGCAATGTTTTGTCGACACCCTCGGGTGCGACCCGGACTGGCTGCAACTGGCCGATCAAGATTCAGGGCTCGACTGGCGACACATCGCCTAGCCCACCTACTTAGCAAGCGGAGCCCATCATGGAAAAACGTGAAGAACTCTACCGCGGCAAAGCCAAATCGGTTTTCAAGACCGACGACGCTGACCGCTTGATCCTGCTGTTTCGCAACGACACTTCGGCGTTCGACGGCAAGCGCATCGAGCAGCTCGACCGCAAAGGCATGGTGAACAACAAGTTCAACGCCTTCATCATGCAGAAACTCGAAGCAGCCGGCGTGCCGACCCAATTCGACAAACTGCTGGGCGACAATGAATGCCTGGTGAAGAAGCTCGACATGATCCCGGTCGAGTGCGTCGTGCGTAACTACGCCGCCGGCAGCCTGGTCAAGCGCCTGGGCGTTGAAGAGGGCATGAAGCTCAACCCTTACACCTTCGAACTGTTCCTGAAGGACGACGCCAAGGGCGACCCGTTCATCAACGAATCCCACGTCGTGGCTTTCGGTTGGGGCACCGCCGAGCAACTGGTTCGCATGAAAGAACTGTCGCTCAAGGTCAACGAAGTCCTGAGCAAACTGTTCGACGACGCCGGCCTGTTGCTGGTCGACTTCAAGCTGGAGTTCGGCGTGTTCTCCGACGGCTCCATCGTCCTGGGCGACGAATTCAGCCCGGATGGCTGCCGTCTGTGGGACAAAGCCACCGGCAAGAAAATGGACAAGGACCGCTTCCGTCAGGGCCTCGGTGACGTCATCGAAGCGTACGAAGAAGTCGCCAATCGTCTGGGCGTACCGCTTTAATCGACGCAAGCATCTGATAGCACGGAAAAATTTCGCTTAGGGGGTTCGCTTCCGGCAAAAGTGTTGTTATGATGCGCGCCGTTGGAGAGATGCCAGAGTGGCCGAATGGGACGGATTCGAAATCCGTTGTACCTTCACCGGTACCTAGGGTTCGAATCCCTATCTCTCCGCCATTATTGAATAAGACTAAGCCCCTGAAATTGTTAAAGATTTCAGGGGCTTTTTCGTTCCCGGCGTTTTGTTTAGGGCAAATTTGCAGCCTGCTCTTTCCTATCGAACCAGAACTCTCGCCTTGATCACCCACAATCCCAACAAAGTCAGAACAGCAAAGCCGCCACCCATCAGGAAAGTGGCTTGGAAGCCTATCGTGTCCCACAGCGCTCCAGCGATGACGCTGGCCAGCAGCAAGGCCAACCCGGTTAACAGATTGAACATGCCAAATGCCGTCCCGCGCAGTTCAGCCGGTGCGCAATCGGCGATCAGGGCGGCGAATATTCCTTGGGTAAACCCCATGTGCAGGCCCCATAGAACGACGCCGACGATCAGGCCTTCGATACCCGGCGCGAACGCCAGGGTCAGGTCGGCAGCAATCAGCAAAATCAGACCTGCGCCGAGCACCGCCACGCGGCTGACACGATCAGACAAGGCCCCGGCGGGATAGGCTGACAGTGAGTAGGCCACTCCCATCAGAACAAGCACCGCTGGCGCCCACATCGGCGCGAGCCCGACGGCCTGGCCGCGCAGTATCAGAAAGGCTTCGCTGAAACGGGCCAAGGTGAACACCGCAGCAACACCCACCACCCACCAGTAGCCAGCGCCCAGTCGGGCTAATTCCCGCCGGCTCAAAGGCGCACGCACCCGACGCGTTCCTTCCGCTTGTTTGGGCTCGTGAACGAACACCAGCAGCACTGCGACGGCAAGGAAGGCCGGAATGACGGCGACCCAGAACACAGTCTGGAAGTGGTTCGCGGTCAGCCACATCAATCCGATCGCCAGCAACGGACCCAGGAATGCACCCACGGTATCCAGAGTTTGCCGCAGGCCGAAAGCTGCCCCCCGTATCGCCGGCGGTGTGATGTCGGCCACCAATGCATCGCGCGGGGCGCCGCGAATACCTTTGCCAATGCGGTCGATAAAGCGAGCCCCGATCAGCCAGTCCAGCGAGCTCGCCAAAGGAAAGATCGGTTTGGACAGTGCCCCCAGCCCATAGCCCAACGCTGCGAGCAGCTTGCGCTTGCCCAATCGATCACTGAGCGCCCCGGAGAATACCTTGGTGATCGAGGCCGTAGCCTCGGCAATACCTTCGATGAGACCCACCGCCAAGACGGAGGTCCCGAGCACGGTGACCATATAGAGCGGCAACAAGGCATGGATCATCTCTGAGGAGATATCCATCAGCATCGAGACGAAGCCCAACGCCCAGATGCCGCCAGGCATGGTGCGCCAGGCATTGGCGGTTGACGTCTTCTCGACTGGCGCAGTAACCGAAGTGCCATCCGACTTGTCCGTGGTTTTCATCATGAGCCTCGTAAGTCTGTTTGGCATAAGCATCTGATAGCGCGTCGTACCCCCGCAGCCGCGTTGCCGCTAACTCCGCCAAGATACGCTGGATCGATGAGTGATTTCGATCAGACAGTTGCGCCGATCTCACATCAGCATTTTCTGGTTTTCGGTGTAACTCTGGTCATTAGCTATCATGCAATACAGGGCAAATCACCGGATGTCGGGGGGATGCATGAACAGATGGCGACGGTTTTGGGTGTTTGTGAAGCTGGTGGCCGCATTCACGGCATGCCTGACCGTTGCCGTTCAGGCTTTCAGCTACATGTTGGAAAGCCCCGATGCAGCGCAGGTGCACCCTTTGAGCATTTTGGTGGTTGGACTGATCTTTGGCTTCATCACCTATGGAATCCTTTCACTGATTGAAAGGGCTGTGCGGGGTTTACTGCCCCATCCTCAGCCGGCTCAGCCTGAAGCAGAATTTAAAGAAGTTGACGTGCTGATGGAAGAACAACCTTTGGCCTTGTCAGCTGACGATTCTTCCCAACAGAAGAATCAGTGAGCAGTCTGTAAGGCATGTATTACCGGGCGATCATCAAAGGTTCGAATCAGCGTTTTTTACGTCGGACCGAACAGCATCGCAGCGTAAGAAAAATATGCCTTTTCAAGGGAAAAGTTACTCAGCGCAGTCACCCAATTTACCGCCCCCCGATTCTATTGGTTGTCCCGTCAATCAAGGCTGTATCTGCGAAACATCCCCTGACATTGAAAGACCCTGCTGCAAAAAAACCTCATCTACTCTCGTTTCGCAGATCACTGATCTGTGTCATCAGCAATCGCAAGGAGCGAGCAATGTATTTTGAGATTTACAGGCAAACCCGTGGCACCGCACAGACCGGCAAAGGTCAATGGCGATGGCGTTTGAGGGCGGGTAACCATGAAACGATTGCCAGCGGGGAGGCTTACGTCAACAAGTCTGATTGTGTGCATGCCATCAGCTTGATCAAAGGGACTCACGATCAGACGCCGGTCAAGGAAATCTAGTCTTCAGACGGTGAAGCTGCTCAGTCAGAGCAGCTTTGTTTTGATCGAGTGGCTTTCCTTATGGTTGTGAATGCCCCAGTTTTCGTTTGATCAGGTCGTAGACATCCTTGTGGGTGGAGTTGTGCAGGGAATTATCCTTGCAGGCCGACCTGAGGAACGTTTTAACCTCTTCCTTTGCGTGAGGGTAAAGGCCGGCGACGTAATCGGCTTCATGGTCCTGGGTGCAGTTGAAGTGTTTGTCGTCTTTCGCTTTATCTCTAGCCATGATTAGGCTCCCTTGAGTTCAAATGTTTTTCGATGGCCAGGGCCGTTTTGCCCCAAACGTTGCTGAGCTTAGTGGCGCAAGCGAGTCCCGCCATACGAGCAACGAAATCAGGAAAGGGACGTAGGATTGGTCGGTGGTCTGCATTTTCGTTAAACGAAATGTGCTTGAGTCGCATAGACGCCGATTGCGGCAGCTACCTAAACTGCCTTCGGATTTGGGAGCGGGGTCAGTGGATGAATCGTAACGAACTACGCAAGGCCGACATCAACCTGATGGTGGTGTTTGAAACGCTGATGCTCGAGCGCAACGTCACCCGGGTGGCGGAAAAATTGTTTCTCGGCCAGCCGACCATCAGTTCGGCGCTCAATCGCTTGCGCACGATGTTCAACGACCCGCTGTTCATTCGCGTCGGCCATCGTATGGAGCCGACGGCGCGGGCCGAGGAAATTATTCTGCACCTGTCGCCGGCGCTGGAATCGTTATCGGTGGCGTTGAGCCTGACCCATGATTTCGACCCCGCCAGCAGCACCATGACCTTTCGTATCGGGCTGTCGGACGATGTCGAGTTTGGCCTGCTGCCGCCATTGCTGCGTGCCTTGCGCCAGGAAGCACCCAAGGTGGTGTTCGTGGTGCAGCATGTCGATTACTGGCGGATTCCGGACTTGCTGGCGTCCGGCGATATCACCGTTGGTATCAGCCAGACTCGCGGGCTGCCGGCCAACGCCAAGCGCAAGCTGTTGCGGCACATCCTGCCCAACATTTTGCGCGCGGACGCATCGGACACACCGCTGACGCTGGATGAGTATTGCGCGCGACCGCACGTACTGGTTTCCCACACCGCCAATGTCAGTGGCTACGCCGATGAGTGGCTGGCGGAGATTGGTCGCACGCGCCACGTGGTCCTGTCCGTGCCGCAATACAGCTCGTTGCCGGCCTTGCTGGCCGGGACCGATCTAATTGCCAGTCTGCCGGACTACGCCGCCGAAGCGATGGCCGCGTCCGGCCAGCTGTTCAAGGAACCGTTCCCGTTCAAGACGCCTACTCTGGACCTCTCGATGGTCTGGCTCAGCCATGTCGATACCGACCCGGCCGAGCGCTGGTTGAGGTCACGGCTGGAGGCGTTCATGAGTGAGCGAGCGGTTTTACCGCCCGAGTGAGTAGGGCGATGCTGTGATATATGTACGATCTTTCTGCCCACTTTCAGGAGCTCAGTCATGCCTCACCTGCACATGGAATACACCGCCAACCTGCCCGAGCTCAATGCTGACGTGGCGTTGATCCGACTCAACAATGCGTTGGTGGCTTCCGGTCAGTTTGCTGCCGAATACGACATCAAGAGCCGAGCGGTGAAGGTTGAAACGTTCAAGGTCGGCACGATGTCAGGTGAGCGAGCCTTTGTGCATGTGAAACTGGCGCTGTTGAGCGGTCGTTCGCCGCAGATCAAGCAGCAGTTGTCTGAAAGTTTGCTGGCTGTGGTGCAGGAGCTATGTGAATGGCCGACGGACATTGAAGTCCAGCTGGCCGTGGAAATCCTCGACATTGATCGAGAGTCTTACACCAAGATTGCCATCAGCCACTGAGTTTCAGGCCATTTCCTGCTCGGTGCAGGCCTTGACCACTTGCTCGCGCAGCCAGGTGTTGGCGCTGTCCTGATCGACATTCTGGCTCCACTGCATGTCGAGGCTGAATCCCGGCAAGCCGTTGGGCGCTTCGCAATGTTTGAAGATTGCGTCGTTGGCCAGCAATTGCTGGATACGCCGAGGCAGGGTCAGGATGAAGTCGGTGCCGGTGATCATCTTCAGTGCCGCGCTGTAGCTGTTGGAGCGCGCGACGATCTGGCGTTTTTGCGCCTGCTGCGCCAACCAGCCGTCAACCATGTTGGTGCTGGACGTCCAAGGTGTCGGGAACACGTGTCGGCGTTCAACAAAGGCTTGCAGGCTTAAACGCCGCTCCGGCGGTGAGGCACGTTTATCGAAGACGCAGACCAGGTCGTCCTCCAGCAGCATTCGGGATTTGAAATCGCCGTGACTGCGATGAAAGTTCGGGCCGAAGCAAATCACCAGGTCGAGGCTGCCGTCGCGTAGCTCTTCGGCCGGGATGTCGGTTTCGAACTTGTGCATGTTGACCATCACTGGAAGGTCGGCGAAATCGAAGCTTTTCAACAGGCGCGGCAGGATCAACTGCTCGAAGTATTCCGGTGCGCAGATATTGAAGGTGACGGGTTGCAGGGTTGGATTGAATGCTGGCGCACCGGCGTGACACAGGTTGATGCTTTCCAGGATCTTCAGCACGTGGGTGTACATGGTGCTGGCTTTGTAGGTGGGACGCATACCCGCTCGGGTATTGATGAACAGTTCGTCTTCGAAACTGGTGCGCAGCTTTTTCAGGCAGTAACTCACGGTGGACTGGCTGACGCAGAGCGCCTCGGATACACCGGTGACGCTGCTTTGCTCATACACGGCGATAAACACCATGAGGTCCTGCATATCGAGCTTTCTAAGCAAGTTACTGTTCAACATCCGTTTCGTCTCGCTGTGCTCCTTGCGCTGACTGTGCGCAAACTTGTGCGACAGATCCTAACGGAACGATGGTTCCAGGAGAATGCCTTGTAGGCTTTTTCATGGAAAGTTGTGGGGCAATTCCAGCGGTCTTCAGCCCTGAACGGCTGCAGGCACCCCGCGGCGACTGGACATCAGCAAGGCCCACATACCGATTCCCACCAGCAGCGCGCCGATGATTTCCAGCGGCAGTGGCGGCTGACGGAACCAGAACCAGTGAAAAACGGTGAGGAGCAGCGTGCTCAGGTAAATGTAGGAAATGACCGAGGAAGGGGCGAGAACGCCGATGGCCCGATGCAGCAGCCAGAAGGTCGCCAGCGTGGCGAACACCGCCAGGTAAATCAGCCACCAGAAATCGCTCACGGTCAGCAATGACGCCGATCGCCAGCCGCCGCTGAACCCACAGAGTGCCAGCAGAAACAGCGCACCGAACAACATGTTCCAGAAAGTCATGCCCACCGGGCCGCGATCCTTGAGACTGCGGGCCTTGAGCCATTGACTCAGGGGCGAGTAGAGCGCCATCGCCAGGCAACCGACGCCATACACCGACACTGCATACAGCGAAGGCAGCTCACCAGGACCTGCGCCTTTCAACACCAGCAACACGGCCCCGGCAGCAGCCATCAGCATCGGCAGCACCCGCTGTTTCAGGTGGCTGTCGGGCATCAAAACCGCTTCGAACAGCAATGTCAGCAGTGGCACCAAGGTGAACATCGTTCCGGTGTTGACGGCCGAAGCGTAGCGCAGTGCCTCGAACAGCGAGCCGAAATACGCCGCCAGCAGCAAGCCGAGCACGGCATGGCCGAACAGTCCGCGGGCGGTCATGGCGATATCACCCTTGAATAGCAACAGCGGCAAAAACACCAAGGCGCAGAACAGCAGGCGCAAACCGGTCAGCAGGATCGGGTCGATGGCCTGGCTGACCTGTGCTGCCGCCGAAAACGATGCAGCGATCAACAGTGCCCAGAGCAACATGCCGACGTGAGCGGCGGCGAAACCGGTGTGTTTCATGGTGGGGTGTCCGGGTCAGTGAATGTGTCGGGCGTAATGCCGCGGATCGAAGCGCAAGACCATCAGGATCATCACTGCCATGACGCCGGTCAGTGACCACCAGGCCCATTCGAAGCTGCCGAGCTGATCGCGGATCAACCCGGCAATCAGCGGCGAGAGACCGGCGATCAGGTAGCCGATGCCTTGCACGAACGCGGTCAGGCCACCGGCACGCCGGGGATTGTCCAGATGATCCAGGGACACGATCAGGCTCATCGGGAACAGTCCGCCGATACCGAGCCCCAGCAGACAGGGCCACAACAGCGTCAGATGTTGCGGGCTGAGAACAAGCCCGCAGAAACCGGCCATGATCAGCGCCAGCAACACCACCAGCACCACGCGCCGGTCACGGCTGCGGTTGGCGATGGCCGGTGTCAGCAGGCCGGACAACACTTCCATGGCGGTCAGGAAACCCAGCAGCAACCCGGCGTTTTGTTCGCTCCAACCCTTTTCCACATAGTACGGCGCCAGCCAGGCCAGCACGCAGGTGTAGGACGCCGTGCCCAGGCCGAAGAAGATTGCGAGCAGCCAGGCGCGGGAATTGCCGAAGAACGACCCATTGCGCTGCGCCTGAGCAGGCTGCGCCGGCAGCCTTGCACGTTGCAGACACCAAAACAGCAGCGCTACCAGCGCCAGCGCCGCCCAGATCGCCAGGCCCACACGCCAGCTGCCAGTGCGGATCATCACCAGCGGCGCAAACGACGCCGCAATCGCTGCGCCGCCCATGATCGACGTGACATAGAGCCCCATGCACACCGAAACGTTGTCGCTGAAACGGGATTTGATCAGCGCCGGCATCAACGCCTGGATCAGCGCGATACCGATACCCGCCAACACGGCGCTGAGGATCAGTTCGGCCGCTGAATCGAGGAATAACCGCGACACCGTGGCCACGCCGATGATCAGCAGCGAGAGCACCACGGTGCGTTGTTCGCCGATTCGTTGGCTGACGCCCAGCCCAAAGAACATCGCCAGCCCCATTGCCATCACTGGCAGCATGGTCAACAACGAGGCCAGGCTGAAACTGAGCGCAATGTCACCGCGAATCGCCGACAGCAAAGGACCGACGGCGGCCATGGAAGGCCGCAGGTTCAGGGCGACAAGAATGATGCTGAACATCAGCCAGACGGCGGGGCGGGAGATTGCGCGAACGTTTTCCATCTATCGGACCTTGAATGACAAGGCGCCGATTAGGCGCGCGAGGCCTGCGGGCCGCAAATCAGATAGTCCCAAGCAGTATTTAGAAATTAAATAACACCCCGTACTCCCTGTAGCAGCTGCCGAAGGCTGCGTCCGGCTGCGAAGCAGACGCACATTCTGGCACCGGATGAACCTGCCATACCGCATTGGCTGATTTAACGTCTGCTTCGCAGCCGAACGCAGCCTTCGGCAGCTGCTACATGTCCGGTGGTGGTTCTCAATTGTTTAGTCAATCCGCAACCAAAGTTCTTCAAATCCTTATTTAACGACTTAACCTCCCGTGTGACGCTGCTGGTCATCTGTTCTCTGTGGTTTTCTCTATGGACGGTTGTCCCGTCGCACTTCCCTCCGAATTAGCCTTTTGGGCGCTGTGGCACTGCCGTCACGCGCGCCCACCGGATTCCTGCATTTCCCGTTGATTGTTCTTACAGGTCCCGCGCTATGCGCCGGGATCAAAGCGGCGACGCCTGTGCGTTTGCCTGACGCGGAAATAAGAGAATTCCCATGAGTGTTGCCACGACATCTTTCGCCACCCAGCAAGAAGCCCTGACCTTTCTGGAACAGAACCCGGATATCGAGATGTTCGAGTTGTTCATCCTCGACAACAACGGTGTACCGCGGGGCAAGTTGCTGCACCGCGATGAACTGCTGGCGGTGTACGAAAGCGGACGGCCATTGCCGAGCACCATTCTTGGCCTGACCATCAACGGCGATGACGTGGAAAACTCCGGCCTGGTCTGGGACGTTGGCGATATCGACTGCCGGGCGTACCCGATCAGCGGCAGTTTGACGCGCATGCCGTGGCGGTTGATTCCAACGGCGGCGGTGCAGGTCAGCATGCACCCGAAGGAGGGCATGCCCGCGACGATTGCCGATCCACGGCATCTGCTGACGAAAGTCATCGAGGGCCTGCAGGCCGACGGCTATTACCCGGTGATGGCGGCGGAGCTGGAGTTCTACCTGCTGGATCAGCAGCGCGACAGCAACGGTCGGCCGCAACCGGCGCGGGATGTCGATGGCGGTCGTCCGCGCGGGACCCAAGTCTACGGATTGCGTGAACTGGAGCAGATCGAACCGTTTCTGGCTGATCTCTACAGCGCCTGCAAACTCCAGGGCATTCCGGCGCGCACGGCGATTTCCGAATACGCGCCGGGGCAAGTGGAAATCACCCTCGAACACCGCACCGACGCCTTGCAGGCGATGGACGAAGCAGTGCGCTACAAACGACTGGTCAAGGGCGTGGCGCACAAGCACGGAATGACAGCGTGCTTCATGGCCAAACCGTTCGATGACCTGGCGGGCACTGGCATGCACATGCACGTCAGCCTGGCGGACAAGGAGGGCAACAACCTGTTCGCCAGCGAAGCCCCGGAAGGTACACCGCTGCTCAAACAGGCGGTCGGCGGGATGCTCAGCACCTTGCTCGATTCGTTGCTGCTGTTTTGTCCAAACGCCAACTCTTACCGTCGCTTCCAGACCAACAGCTATGCGCCGCTGGCACCCACGTGGGGCGTGGACAATCGCACCGTGAGTTTGCGCGTGCCCGGCGGGCCGGCGTTTTCCCGGCATATCGAACACCGCATCTGTGGCGCCGACGCCAACCCGTATCTGGCGGCTGCGGCGATTCTGGCCGGGATCCATCGCGGTATTCGCGAACAACTCGATCCTGGGGCGCCGGTGGAGGGCAATGGCTACGCCCAGGCCACGGAACTGTTACCGACTGACTGGCTGACCACGTTGCGGGCGCTGGAAGGTTCGAACTGGGCACGGGAAGCGTTCGGCGGGGAGTTCCTCGGCGTGTACCTGGCGGTAAAACGTGCCGAGTATCGACAGTTCATGGGCGAAGTCGGCGAGCAGGACTGGCGCTGGTATTTGCATCAAGCCTGAACAGAATCTGAACCATTCTCAAATCAGTCAAGAGTCTTGGTCTAATGCCACGAGCCAACTAATCGTTGGCTTCTTTTTCACAAAAAATTGAGGGTTGGCTACCTAAAATTAGTGCAATCGCGGTAAATGAAGTTTTCACATTTGCCGATGGCACTTCTTTTCAGGAACAGCCGATCATCATGTGGAAGATTAAAGCCGTGCGCCCCGAGTGGGTGACACTGATTGCCAGTGCCTTTCTGTTAACAGGCTTCAATCTTGTTCTCTGGCAGCACCTGTTTGAGATCACGGCATCTGACGGTCAAGGCATCGTCATGCGCGTGGTGTTCGGCTTGATGATCCTGGCGGCCTTCAACATTGTGCTGACCCTGCTGGCGTTCCGGTTTGTGCTCAAGCCGGTGTTGACCCTGCTCTTCATGATCAGCGCCGGAGTGGCGTATTTCATGAGCCAATATGGTGTTTTGATTGACACCGGCATGTTGCGTAACTTTGCGCAAACCAATGCGACAGAAGTGCGTGACTTACTCTCGATCAAGTTACTTGCCTATATAGTTTTGCTCGGGGTTTTGCCGTCCTTTTTATTATGGCGAACGCCGGTTAGTTACCGTCACTGGCACCGTGAGCTACTCAGCAAAGTTCTCGTGAGTGTCGCGTCAGTTGCTGTGATCGGTGGGGTTGCGCTGGTTAACTATCAAGGCTTGTCCTCATTGTTTCGCAATCACCATGAGTTGCGCCTGATGGTGGTGCCGAGCAACTACATTGGCGCCTCGGCCGGCTATCTGCGTGAGCAGGTCGCCTCTGCGCGGCAACCCTTCGTCACGCTGGGCGAAGATGCCCAGCGAAATCCCGCCTGGCAAACCCACGGCCGCAAATCCCTGACCGTGCTGGTGGTGGGCGAAAGTGCCCGGGCCGAGAACTTCGGCATCCTGGGGTATGACCGTGACACCACACCCAAACTGGATAAAGAAGCCGGCCTGATCGCTTTTACCGATGTGCATTCCTGCGGTACGGAAACAGCGGTGTCGGTGCCGTGCATGTTCTCCGACATGGGCCGCAAGAACTACAACGCCAGCAAGGCAAAAAACGAGGAAGGCTTGCTGGATGTACTCAAGCACGCGGGGCTCGACGTGATCTGGCGCGATAACCAATCAGGCTGCAAAGGCACTTGCGATCGGGTCACCCTCGACGACGTCAGTAACCTCAAGGACCCGGTACTGTGCGCCAATAGCGAATGCCGCGATGAAATCCTGCTGCAGGGTTTGCAGCACTTCATCGATACGCTGGATAAAGACACGGTACTGGTGTTGCACCAGATGGGCAGCCACGGTCCGGAATACTTCAAGCGCTACCCGAAAGAGTACGAACACTTCACCCCTGTTTGTGAAAGTAACGCCCTGAACAATTGCAGTCGCGAAAGTATCGTCAATGGCTACGACAACACCCTGGTGTATACCGACCACGTGCTGTCCACCCTGATCGATTTGTTGCGTAGCAATCAGGACAAAGTCGACACCGCGATGCTCTATCTGTCGGACCACGGCGAATCCCTGGGCGAGTACAACTTGTTCCTGCATGGCACGCCTTACATGCTGGCGCCGGAACAACAAAAACATGTCGCGATGCTGGCCTGGTTTTCCGACAGCTATCAAAAGTCGTTCTCGGTGGATACCCATTGCCTGCAACTGAGTCGCGAAAAGCCCTTGAGCCAGGACAACCTGTTCCATTCGATGCTTGGTTTGCTGGAGGTCAAGAGCAAGGTCTACAACCAGGACCTGGATATGTTTGCCGGATGTCGCGGTGCGGTGATCGACGGCGTTCTGGCCAAAGAGTAAGTGCTTCACCCTTTTTTGCATGCAGCTGTTTCAACACATCGCCTGTCCCGAGCATCGTTTGGCAATGCTCAAGGAATTCCATCGGGGTCGTCGCGATACGGTGATTGTGGCGATACGGATCGATACTCATTTCAAAGGCCGACGTACGAAGGCCGCTAGACCGTTGGCCAGCAAGGCCGACGTGGAATCCGAGTTAAATTGCACAGGTCAGTCATCAGGATTTACTGCCCGGCTGTGCGCGGATGCGTGTCTACGTACTGCGTAAGGCCCGCTAGTCTCCGCCTGTCAGACATTTCTTGCTGTTTGGCCGGCATTTTCGCTAAAGCTCTTGTTCAGTGAATGCGCGGAAATCGCCGGGGGCGATATATACTGCGCGCCATTCTTCAAGGGAGAGCCGTGTGGCCATCGATATTCACTGGATTCGCGACAACGATAGCCTCGGTCAGTTTTGTGCCGAGTGGCAGCAGCTGCCATTCGTTGCCCTCGACACCGAATTCATGCGGGTCGACACCTTTTATCCGATTGCAGGCCTGCTGCAGATCGGCGATGGCGTACGCGCTTACCTGATTGACCCGCTGACCATCGACAACTGGCAGCCGCTGGCCGCGTTGCTGGAGAACCCGGCCGTGGTCAAAGTCGTCCATGCGTGCAGCGAAGACCTCGAAGTCCTGCTGCGCCTGACCGGCAGCCTGCCAGCGCCACTGTTCGACACCCAACTGGCCGCCGCTTACCTGAACCTCGGTTTTTCCATGGGTTATTCACGGCTGGTGCAGGAAGTGCTCGGCATCGACCTGCCCAAGGGCGAGACCCGTTCCGACTGGCTGCAACGTCCACTTTCCGATACCCAAATCAGCTACGCCGCCGAAGATGCCTTGCACTTGGCGGAAGTTTTCGTACAGCTTCGTCCGAAGCTTTCTGACGACAAGTACGCCTGGGTCCTGGAAGACGGTGCCGAGCTGGTGGCCAATCTGCGCCGCGAAGTTGATCCGTATGAGGTCTATCGTGAAGCCAAGCTGGCCTGGAAGCTTTCCCGCGCCCAGCTCGCCGTGTTGCGTGAACTGTGCGCCTGGCGGGAGCGCGAAGCCCGCGCCCGTGATCTGCCGCGCAACCGCATCGTGCGTGAGCACTCCCTGTGGCCGTTGGCGCGGACTCAGCCGGACAACCTCGGCGCGTTGGCAAAAATCGAAGACATGCACCCGCGTACCGTGCGTCAGGACGGCGAGTTTCTGCTTGAGCTGATCAAACGCTCTGGCAGTGTGTCGCCTGATCAATGGCCGCCTGCGGTGCCGGAGCCTTTGCCGGTGGACGCCGCCACGCTGGTCAAACAGCTGCGTGCGATCGGCCAGGCCGAAGCTGAGCGCCTGAACATCGCGCCAGAGCTGATGCTGCGCAAGAAAACCCTGGAAGCGCTGCTCAAGAGCGGCTATCCCAACGGTCCTTACCAATTGCCTGATTCGCTGCGTGGCTGGCGCCGCGAATTGATGGGCCAGGCGCTGCTCGACAGCCTGGCCACCGCCGGAGAACAGCCTTGAAACGTATTTGCTCCATTTATCGAAGCCTGAAGAAAAACGAGATGTACCTCTATGTGCTCAAAAGCGATGCACTGGAGCGCGTCCCGGAAAGTCTGATGGCCGCCTTCGGCAAACCGCATCACGCCTTCGACCTGGTGCTGACCCCCGAGCGCAAACTGTCGCGCGAGGACATCACCGTGGTGCTGGAAAACCTTGAGAAGCAGGGTTATCACTTGCAGATGCCACCGGCCGAAGACGAGTACATCGAACATTTGCCGGAAGAATTGCTGCGCCGCAACGACCCGATGTGACCGGCAGACAGGCTCTGTTCAGAGCCTTTATGAAACACTGGAATGATTTTGGCGATGGCCAGGGCGATGGAGCGTTATTCCGTCGGTGGCCGTCTGCTCTGTTTTTGAAAGGTTTGAACCATGCGCGTGCTGATTGCTGAACACGACCACCCGGTGTACGCCCAGCTGTTGCGTCAAGCAGCGCCCGACCTGGAAGTGCTGACCAGCGGCGACTCCGCCGAACTGGCCAGCCTGGCCGCTGATTGTCCGATCTGGCTCGGTCAGCCGGACCTGCTGGCGACCTTGCTGCGTCAGGGTCACGAACCACAATGGCTGCAATCGACCTGGGCGGGCATTACGCCGCTGCTGGCCGATGGCTTGCCACGTCACTATCGCCTGACTCGGGCGGTAGGGATTTTTGGTCAGGTCATGGCCGAATACGTGCTGACCTACATGCTCGGCCACGAGCGCGAAGTGCTGCCGCGGCTGGTCAGCCAGGTCGAGCGCAAGTGGGACAGTCGCCAGGGCCAAAGCCTGGCCGGCCGCAAAGTGTTGATCGTTGGCACCGGTGATATTGGCCAGACCGTGGCGCAGTTTCTTCTGCCGTTCGGCGTCGAGTTGTACGGCATCGCCAGCGAAGCCCGCGAGCAGGCGCCGTTTGTCGAAGTCGGGGCACTGGCTGATCTGCCGCGTCTGGTGGGTGAAGTCGATTACGTGATCAATCTGCTGCCGAATACGCCAAACACCCACGACCTGTACGACGCGGCGCTGTTCAAGCAGTTTAAGCCGACCGGGTTGTTCATCAACGTCGGGCGCGGCGTGGCGGTGGTCGATGCGGATCTGGTGGAGGCCCTGAAAGAAGGGCATCTGGCAGGTGCGGTGATCGACGTCTGCCGTCAGGAACCACTGCCGCAACGTCATCCGTTCTGGACTGCCTGGGGCTTGCTGCTGACCGGCCACAGTTCGGCACCGACCTCGCCATCGATGATGGTGAACCTGTTTGTCGAGAACCTGCGGGCGTATCAGGCGGGTGAAGCATTGCGCGGGGAAGTGGATTTCAATCGCGGGTATTGAATTACACCGATGATCGTTCCCACGCTCTGCGTGGGAATGCATCCCGTGACGCTCTGCGTCACATCTCAAAGCGGAACGCGGAGCGTCCCTGGCGGCATTCCCACGCAGAGCGTGGGAACGATCGGGTTCAGCGCGCTTAGAGGGTGAAGTCGCCTTCAGCCGCCAACTCGCTCAGCGGGCGACGCGGGCTTGGCTCTTCGCGTGCTTGCAGGTACTCCGCCAGCGTTGCCTTGTCGCCCAGTTTGCCCACCGCCACCGCAGCGTGCAGCGCATAACCCTCTGGAATGTTCAGCTCCTTGCGAGTCAGGTCCTGGTCGAAACCGGCCATGCCGTGGGTGTGCCAGCCGCTGATGCTCGCTTGCAATGCCAGATGGCCCCAAGCAGAACCGGTGTCGAAGGTGTGCCACAAGGCCGGGGTTTCTTCGGTGGCGCCAGGCACTGCGAAGGTGGTTTTCGAGATCACGATCACCAGTGCCGAGGCGTGCTGCGCCCAGCTGCGGTTGAACTCATTCAGCAGGCCCAGGAAACGCTCCCAGTTTGGCGTGTCGCGACGCGCGTAGAGAAACCGCCAAGGCTGCGAGTTGTACGCCGATGGCGCCCAGCGCGCGGCTTCGAAGAAGCTCAGCAGGGTCTCCTCCGGGATGCTTTCGCCGGTAAAGGCGCGGGGCGACCAACGGTCGGTGAACTGAGGGTGGATGGCATAGTCGGCAACGCGTGGATTAGCGCTCATCGAGTGATTCCTTGCTACGTTTGAAAGAATGGGGCGACGCAAAACCCTACTGGGCGGCGCAATAACTGACAAGCTCGTTCTACCGGCAGTCGCCAACGCTTGGCCCACAAGGGCCTTGGCACTAGACTGGCGGCCTTTTCACCACCTGATGTTGATGCTTGAGCCATGGCCGCCAAAGTCGAACCGTTCTGGATACGCAAAACCCTCGATCAACTCGATAAAGAAGAGTGGGAATCGCTGTGCGACGGCTGTGGCCTGTGCTGTCTGCAAAAGCTCGAAGATGAAGACGACAATAGCGTCTATTACACGCGTATCGCCTGCAAACTGCTGGACCTGAAAACCTGTCAGTGCACCGATTACCCGAACCGCCGCGATTTCGTCCCCGACTGCATCCAGCTCACACCAGGCAAGGCCGATGAGTTCAAATGGCTGCCGCCGTCCTGCGGCTATCGACTGGTCAGCGAAGGCAAGGACCTGCCACTTTGGCACCATCTGGTGTGCGGTGATCGCGATGCCGTGCACCACGCGCGAATCTCCCAGTCCGGGCGCATGCTCGCCGAAGGCAGCGTGGCCGAAGATGATTGGGAAGACCATCTGATTTTCCGGGCGGGTTGATTCCTCCACAAAATTTGTAGTGTTTGCTGGTATTCAGGGCTGCTACGCAGCCCAGCGCGAGCAAGCTCGCTCGCCACAAGGAGTGGGTATGGCTGTGGGATTTCGGCTGGCGTTGGCCTTTGGGCTTTTGGCCCTGGGTTCGCCCGCGTGGGCAGCGAAGAAGGTTGATCTGGATTACCACGTACGCCTGTTGCCGCAAAGCGATCAGGCCGAAGTGCGGCTGACCCTGGCTCAGGGCGCGGCGGTGCGCAGTCTGGATTTCGACCTGGGCGATGGCAGTCACTACAGCGATTTCAAGGCCGACGGCCAATGGCAGCTCACGCCGGGCAAGCAGGCCCGTGGTGTCTGGCGTCCGGCCGCCGACAAGGCCAGCCTGACCTACCGCGTACGCATCAGCCACGGGCGTAAGGGCGGCAGCTTCGATACGCGCATGACGCCAACCTGGGCATTGATGCGCGGCGACGATCTGGTACCGGCGGCCAAACTCGATCAGCAGGACGGCATCGAGCTGGTTTCACGCCTTGAGTTCGAATTGCCCGCAGGCTGGAAAAGTGTTGAAACCGCCTGGCCGCGAATCGGCAAGAACAAATTCCGGGTCGATAACGTATCTCGCTTGTTCGACCGGCCTACGGGCTGGATGCTCGCCGGCCACCTCGGCAGCCGTCGCACGCGGCTTGGGGAAACCGAGGTCACCGTTGCCTCGCCTCAGGGCCAGGGCATGCGCCGCATGGATGTGCTGACGCTGCTGACCTTTGTCTGGCCGCAAGTACAGGCGGTGTATCCCCGACATCCCGTCAAACTGTTGATCGTCGGTGCCAATGACCCGATGTGGCGCGGCAGCCTGGGCGCGCGTGAATCGATCTACCTGAACACGCGTCTGCCGCTGGTCAGCGAAAGCGGCAGCAGTGCGCTGGTGCGGGAATTGGCGCAGGTGTTCGGACGGATCAACGATCAGCAGCGCAGTGACTGGATCAGCGAAGGATTGGCCGAGTATTACGCCATCGAACTGGTGCGCCGCGCCGGCGGCATGAGCGATGAGCGGTATGAGGGTTTGCAGGCGAAGTTGGCCAAGGACAGCCAGAAGGTCACGACTTTGCGCGCTGAGCAGGTCAGCCCGGCGCAGGTGTCGAAAGCGGTCGTGTTATTGCAGGAACTGGATCGCGAGATTCGCCTGAAGACCCGCAACAAGCGTTCACTGGATGATGTGTTGCGCGGGGCGATGCGTTTGCAGAGCGTGGATACCAAGGAGTTTGTTCAGCTGGCCGAGAGCATCATTGGTGAATCTTCCCAAGTACTCGATAGCTCGCTCCTGAACTGATCGTTCCCACGCTCTGCGTGGGAATGCATCCCGTGACGCTCTGCGTCACTTCCAGAAGCGGAACGCGGAGCGTCCCTGGCGGCATTCCCACGCAGAGCGTGGGAACGATCAGTTCTAGGTCAAGCCCCGGGTTTAGGCGACTTCAACGAATCATCGCCGGTCACTGTGGCGGTATTGGTTGCCGCTTCGGCATTCGCCTTTAACCGGTTCAACTCTTCACCCGCCCGCTGAATCTTCGCCCGCACGTTGTTCATGTCCTGACGGCTTTTCTCGAGCAGGCTTTTCGCCGAACTGTGCCCGGTAATGCCACGCGCCAGTGCCACACCGCCGATCGCCACTTGAATCAACCCGAATACACCGCCGCGACGCAGGCCCTTGCCGACCATGATCACACCGCCGGCCAGGGAACCGATGCGTTCCCAACCCTGCACGTTCTGCTCAGTGTGAGTCTGGAACGGGGTGGATTCGATGCGTTCTACGCGTTTGAGCTCGCTCATGATCTGTCTCCTGGCTGGAATGCTGCTTCAAGAATAGATATTTAAGCTGACTGCCAAGGCGGGCGGCTTGTTCCATCGAATGTGCGGTGAGTCAGCGGAATTTTGCCCCGGAGCGGGTGTTGAGTCCCTTGGACATGCGGTCATAGAGCACGACGTTGACGGTGGCCGCCAGGTTCATGCAGCCAGTGGTCGGGATGTAGACCACGTCTTCGCACCAGTCGCGAATCTCTTTATCCAGCGAGCCGTCTTCCGGGCCGAAGATGTACAGCGCGCGGTCCGGATGGGTGTATTCCGGCAGCGAACGGGCGCCGTCCACCAGTTCCACGGCGACCGGCACGCAGCCCAGCGGCAGGATTTTCTTCAGGTCGTCGATGCCGATCAGCGGAATGTCGTAGTGGACGCGCTTGGTATCGGTGACGAAGTCGGCGGCGCGTTCATAACGCTTGCCGGTGTAGAACACGGACGCCACGCCATAACAGCCAGCGGCGCGCATCACCGAACCGACGTTCTCCGGTGATTTGGGGTTATACAAACCAATGCAGCTGTACCGTTTGTCTGCCACGAGCGGGGTGCCTTCGGGGAAAAAACGGCGATTATACGGGGATTGGGGGGAGGGTGGTCAGTGATCGTTCCCCTGTGGCGAGGGGGCTTGCCCCCGTTCGGCTGCGAAGCAGTCGTAAAATCAGCAAGCGCGGTTTACCTGACTAACTGCTGCGGCTGATTTTGGGGCCGCTTCGCGACCCAACGGGGGCAAGGTCGACTTCAGTCGTCTTTCTTCATCAGGCCGGCCAACGCGGCAAACGGGTTATGCGTCGCCTTGGCGATTGTCGGCGAGCTCAGCGAGCCTTCACCGAAATACTGTTGATCGGTGTACCGCGAATGTTCGTTGTCGTGGCAATACAGGCACAACAGTTCCCAGTTCGAGCCATCCTGAGGGTTGTTGTCGTGGTTATGGTCGCGGTGGTGCACGGTCAGTTCGCTCAGGCGCTTGCCGGAAAACTCACGGGCGCAGCGACCGCACACGTGCGGGTACATTTTCAGGGCCTTGTCGCGGTAACCCATTTCCTTGTCGCGCTGGTTGTCGGCAAGGATGCGGTCCAGTTTCGACGTATTGGTTGGTGTTGACGAACTCATGGGTTCACCTTTGTAAAAGACTAATGACGGTATTAAACGCAGTTTAGCTCAGCCCTTGAGCTTCTCGGCAATCCAGATGGTGTGACGGGTGCCTTTGTTGCCGTGGGCGAAGACCTGGACTTCCTCAGCCTTGAAGCCGGCCTTCTTCAGTTTGTCGGAAAACTGTCGGTCAGCGCTCGCGGACCAGACGGCCAGCACGCCTTTGGGCCGCAGGGCCTTGGCGCAGGCGCTCAGGCCGCCAGCGGAGTAGAGCCAGCTGTTGGCCTTCTGGGTCAGGCCTTCGGGGCCGTTGTCGACGTCGAGCATGATTGCGTCGAAACCTTGCGGCTCGGCTTGCAGGACCTTGGCCACGTCTTCCATGCGAATGACCGTGCGCGGGTCCAGCAGCGGGTTCCCGGCTTTCTCACCAAGCGGTCCACGGTTCCACTCCACCACGCCCGGGACCAGTTCGGCGACCACCACTTCAGCGGTCTTGCCCAGGTGCTTGAGGGCCGAGGCGAGGGTGAAACCCATGCCCAGGCCGCCGATCAGCACGCGCGAATTCGGCCGGCCGGCCACTTTACGGCACGGGATCTCCGCCAGAGCGTCTTCCGAGCCGTGCATGCGGGTGTTCATCAGTTGCCCGCCGTCGCCGCCCTGAATCTTGATGACGAAATCCTCACCGTATTCGAACAGGCACAAGGCACCGCCATTTTCAGGAATTGGAGTGGTGTCGAGCAGAACGAAACGTTTCATGGGACTCACTTGAGGAGAAATTGGCATAAGAGGGAGAAGGCAAACACGCGCAGTTGGGAGTAGCCTGCAAAAAGACAACAAGGCCAACGGAGCCATTGATGAAGCGCACCATTCTAACGGTCATTGCCTTGGCCGCGCTCTCGATAACTGCAGTGCAGGCCCAGCAGCTGCAAACCATTCCGACCAGCCCTGCGCCGCTGCCCGGTTCGCCCGGCACCGCGACCCCGACACCGTACCCGCAAATCACCCCGACCAGCGCACCCAAGGTCGGGCCCGGCAGTGGCGGTCCGCCGTTGGTGCCCATTGAAATGCCTGGCCCGCCCGCCAAGGACCAGCCACTGCCGGTGCCGGAGCAAAACCCGTCGAAAGCCAAACCGCCCGGCGGTTAAACCTGCTGCGAGAGCAGTTGCCCATCGGCCATGCGCAAGCGTTTGGAGAGGGAAACGGCGAGGGCGCGGATGATTTTGGCGGCGATTTTCGGTGCATCGTTGAGCATCTTTTCCAGCGAATCCTTGCCCAGGTTGAGCAGCTGGCAATTGCTGGCGGCCACGCAACTGGCCGAGCGGCGTTCGCCGTCGAGTACGGCCATTTCGCCGAACGCCCGACCGCTGCGCAACGTTGCCATGGTCACCAGGTGCCCGTCGCTGTTGGTTTTCTGCACCGCCACCTGGCCGGTGTGGATGATGCACATGAAGCTGCCGGCATCGCCCTCATGGAAAATCTCTTCGCCCTGAGCAATGGTGCTGATGCTGAAATAGCCCGAAGCCGTGGCGAAGTCCGCCGGCAGCAGTTGATCGAACAGGCCACAGTCCATCAGCCAGTCGCGAATTTCGTTGTTCAGTAAGGTCGGTTCTGACATGTCGTCACGGTCTTTTTCTTTTGTCTGTTGCAGGCTCGAATTTGAAATCACCGCAAATCCCTGTGGGAGCGGGCTTGCCCGCGATGGCGATGTTACAGCCAATGATGATGTTGAATGTGATGGCCTCATCGCGGGCAAGCCCGGCTCCCACAGGGAATGTGTGTTGTCTCGGGCCCCTAGTGTCTGGTGTTAAGACCGACACGCCGAGCCAAGTTCCTCAGGCGATGCCCAAAACCTTGAAAACAAATGCGTATTCGAGAGCTACGTCACGCAATCCTTGATACCGACCGCTCATCCCGCCGTGCCCGGCACCCAATTCGGTCTTGAGCAGCAGGGGATTTGTGTCGGTTTTGGTGGCGCGTAATTTCGCCACCCACTTGGCCGCTTCCCAGTACTGCACGCGACTGTCGTTGTAGCCGGCGATCACCAGCATCGCCGGATAAGCTTGTGCAGTGACGTTTTCGTACGGCGCGTAGGCCTTTATCCGCTCATAAACGTCCGGTTCTTCAGGATTGCCCCACTCGTCGTATTCGGTGACGGTCAACGGCAGGTCCGGGTCGAGCATGGTGTTCAGCACGTCGACGAACGGCACTTCGGCAATCGCAGCAGCAAACAACTCCGGCCGCTGATTGAGCACCGCGCCGATCAGCAGGCCACCGGCGCTGCCGCCGCTGATCGCCAATTGCTGTGAAGTCGTGAAGCTATTGGCGATCAGGTGTTCGGCGCAGGCGATGAAGTCGCTGAACGTGTTGTGTTTGTGTTCCTGCTTGCCGGCGCGATACCAGGCTTCGCCCAGTTCACCGCCGCCACGCACGTGAGCAATGGCGAACGCTACGCCACGGTCCAGCAGACTCAAGCGGGCGTGGGAGAACCACGGGTCGAGGCTTTCGCCATAAGCGCCATAGCCGTACAGATAAAGCGGCGTCGGCTTGCCGAGTGCTTCGCGTTTGACGACGAGGCTGATCGGCACTTTCGTACCGTCAGGTGCGGTCGCCCACAGGCGCTGACTGACGTAGGCATCGGCGTCGAACGGGCCAAGTACCGGGGTTTGCTTGAGGACTTTCTGCTCGCCGTTGCCCAATACCAACTGGCGGATTTGCGCCGGGCGGTTCAGCGCTTCATAGCGCAGGCGGATCCTGTCGCTGACGAACTCCAGACTGTTCTGTACATGAAGGCTGTAGGCCGCGTCCGGTAATTGCACGCGGTAGCTCGGCAGGTCTTGCGGATGAACTTCGATGATCGGCAAGCCACCCTCACGCAAGCTCAGGGTCATGGCACCGGCATTCAGGCTCATGCCTTCGATCATCACCGTGTCGCTGTGCGGGATCAGGTTTTGCCAGTCGGCCTCGGTCGGTGCCACGCCGGTGTCGGCGGCGTGGTACAGGGCAAAGTTGATGCCGTCGCGATTGGTGCGAATGAACCAGGTCCATTGACCGTCGAGCGCGCCGTGGTCGACGTCGTACTCATGGTCTTCAACCCTCGGAGCGATGCAGGTAAAAGCCTGCTGCGGCTGGAACGCATCGAGCACCCAGACTTCGCTGGTGGTTTTGCTGCCCAGGGACAGCAGCAATTGCTGCTCGGAACTGGAGCGGTAGCAATGCATGAAGAATCGACCGTCCGGCTCATGGAACACTTCTTCGGCCGCCGTACCGTCCAGCCGATAGCGGAACAGTTTGTGCGGGCGATGGGTGTCGTCCAGTTCGCCGAAGAACAGCGTCAGGCTGTCATTGGCCCAGGTCATGCTGCCGTCGCAATCCTGGAATTCCAGTTCGCTGACGCGGCCGTTGGACAATTCCTTCACGAACAGCGTGTAAATCTCATCGCCCGTGGCGTCGATGCTGTAGGCCAGACGCTGGTGGTCCGGGCTGATGCTGAAGGCGCCGAGGGAAAAGAAGCCGCCGTTGGCCAGTTCATTCGGGTCCAGCAGCAGCTGTTCCTGGCTTTCGTCGAGCAGCAGGCTGTCATCGGCCGGGCGTGGGCAGCGGTAGTGACGGGCGTATTCATCACCGGCCGTGGTGCGTGTGTAATACAGGTATGGGCCCCAAGGGGAGGGGAGGGACAGGTCGGTTTCGAGAATCCGGGCCTTGATCTCTTCGAACAGGGTTTCACGCAACCCGGCCTGATCGGCGGTTTGCGCCTCTTGGTAGCGGTTTTCCGCTTTCAGGTAGTCGAGCACCGCCGGGGTGTCGCGCTCCTGCAGCCAGGCATACGGGTCGTCGCCTTCGGCCTTGTGGGCGATGGGAGCGTCGGAAACGTTGACGGATAGGGGCATGAAGGGCTCTCGAACAATGTACGGAATAAGGGCTTCGCAACGTGTGGGAGCGGGCTTGCTCGCGAAGGGGCCAGCACGTTCAACATCTCTGTTGACTGACACACCGCTTTCGCAAGCAAGCCCGCTCCCACAGGGGATGCGTTTTACAGACTGGTATTGGGGCAGCCTGACGTGCGAAAAGTCGTTACTATAAGCGCCTCTTTGCCTGCCTTGCCATGGACACCATGACCGAGAACGACTATCTGATCGCTTGGGGCCTCTACGCCTTCGCCGCTTTGGGCTGCCTGTTGGTGTGGATGCGCATTACCCGCTGGATGTGGCGCTGGCTGCGTGAGCCGCTACGGCTATTGGTTGCCGTGTTGCTGTTCTGCCCGACCATCATTGATCCGGTGAAGGAAAAAGTTGCCCCGGCCATCGCCATTACGGCCCTTGACCTGATGTTCAAGGTCGGCAACAACGCCTGGCGCGCGGTTTCCGACCTGTTCATGTACGGCATGATCGCCTTCGGCATTTACCTGGTATTCGTGGCGATCCGTTTCCCTATCGAACGTGCGGCCAACGCTCGCAAGGAACAGGCCGCCGCTGCCAAGGCTGCGGCCCGGGCCGATGAACCTGAAGAGGATCATCCATTCGGCGGTGCGGGCGATGATCGTTACGGTCGTCCACCGGTGCCGAGCAACCCTCAGCGAATGCGGGTCGAACCGCGACTGTAACCTGCCCCTGCCTTTCAGCGAGAATCCGAGCATGTGTGAGTTATTGGGCATGAGCGCCAATGTCCCGACCGATATCGTGTTCAGCTTCACCGGGCTGATGCAGCGCGGCGGCCGCACCGGTCCGCACCGTGACGGCTGGGGCATCGCTTTTTACGAGGGCCGTGGCCTGCGCCTGTTTCAGGACCCGGCGGCGAGCTGTGAGTCCGAAGTCGCGAACCTGGTGCAGCGCTATCCGATCAAGAGCGAAGTGGTGATCGGGCACATCCGCCAGGCCAATGTCGGCAAGGTATGCCTGTCCAATACCCATCCGTTTGTGCGTGAGTTGTGGGGCCGTAACTGGTGTTTTGCCCATAACGGCCAACTCGCGGATTTTCAACCGATCAAGAGTTTTTACCGCCCGGTCGGCGATACCGACAGCGAAGCGGCGTTCTGCGATTTGCTTAACCGCGTGCGCGCCGCGTTCCCGGAACCGGTCGAAGTCGAAGAACTGCTGCCAGACCTGGTGGCCGCCTGCGCCGAATACCGCAGCAAAGGCGTGTTCAACTGCCTGCTCAGCGATGGCGACTGGTTGTTCTGCTATTGCTCGACCAAACTGGCGCAAATCACCCGTCGCGCGCCCTTCGGCCCGGCGCGCTTGAAGGACGTTGATGTGATCGTCGACTTCCAGGCCGAAACCACGCCCAACGACGTGGTCACGGTGATCGCCACCGAACCCTTGACCGAAAACGAAACCTGGACCCGCTACGAACCGGGCCAATGGAGCCTCTGGCGACGCGGTGAATGCGTCAGCCAGGGCAAGACCGAATAAGGATTTCCCTTCATGTTGCTCAGTTATCTACGGCTGGTGTTGTTCGCGGCGGGCCTGTTGATCGGTGTCCAGGTGCCGGGGTTTATCAGCGACTATGCCAAGCGCGTCGAAGCGCATCTGATTGAGGCGCAAACTGGTCTGAGCGGTTTTCAGGGCACGGCGAATCAGTTCTTCAAGGGGGACATGCAGGCATTGGTGGCTCATTACCGCGCCAGTGAAGACCCGATCTTTCGCAGCGATGCCGACAGCCTGAGTACCTTGCTCACCCGTCAACTGGCCCTCGATAAACAGTTCCAGGCCATGCAAGGCCCGTGGTACATCCGCTTGCTGCAGGTCGCACTGGCGGCTGATCCGGATATTCGCAAGGAAACCTGGAACGGCTACAGCTATCAGATCCTGCTGACGCCGGAAGCGATGATCTGGGGCATGAGCGGGGCGTTGCTGTTGTCGTTCGGCATTGAATGCCTGTTCCGTCTGATCGACTGGGTGGTGCTGGGCGGCAAACGCCTGCGCCAGAGCCGGCCGATCGAAGACCGGGATGTGCGGGGGTTGTAATGAGCGCCACCGACCTGTCGAATGATCGTTCCCACGCTCTGCGTGGGAATGCCTCAACGGACGCTCTGCGTTCGGCTCTGAATGGGACGCGGAGCGTCCCGGCTGCATTCCCACGCGGAGCGTGGGAACGATCAATTTCAGCTCACCGAAGGTTTGCTGAGGACGATGTAGTTTTCACCCACCTTCTTCGCATACCCGTCCAGCACTTGCTGACATAACGAAACAATCTCCTCGACCCACTCCACGCCCACCCGCCACGACACCACCACCTGCAAATTCGGTGGCCGTTGGTCGATGGCCAGCAAGGTCAATTCCCCCCGCGCCAGTTCCTCGGCGACCAGCACCGGCGGCAGCGCGCCAATACCGAAACCGTCGCGCAGCAACCGGGTGATCGCCGACACAGAGTTCACGCAGTTCAACCGTGGCGTCAGGATGCCGTTGGCCTGCATCAGGGCGAGAATCTCCTGATGCGGATGGGAGTTTTTCGAATAGGTAATGATCCGTTCCCGCGCCAGGTCGGCAATGCCGGAGTACTCGCGGTTGTAGATTGAGTTCGTAGCCACAATCCAGCCCATCGGATGACTGGCCAGTTCAAGGCTGCGCACACTTTCCTGACGCAACAGGTCGGTTTGCAGGATCAGATCAAGAAAGCCTTTTTGCAGCTGATCGCAGAGGTTGAGCGCTGTATCAGCCACCAGCTCGATTTCCACCAGCGGATAGTGATCCATCATTTGCGCCACCAACGGGCTCAGCCAGGTGTGGATGACGGTGTCCATGACACCGATCCGGACCCGTCCGACCTTGCTTGAGCGCGTCTCGATCGAGTGCTTGAGCGCCTGCATCGTATCCATCATCTGCTCGGCATATTCGAGCACTTTCAGGCCTTCGGGCGTCAGGCTCACGCCGCGAGAATCGCGCAGGAACAGCTTCACCCCGAGCTCGCCTTCGAGCACGGCGATACGGCTGGAAATCGACGCCTGGGTGGTGAAGAGCTTGTCTGCCGTCAGGCGAAAACTCTTGAGTCGGGCGACCCAGACAAAGGTCTCGAGAAACTTCAGGTTCATAGGGACAAGTTTTTCTTATGTCTAAAGCGGGTTTTTATTAGTTGGACGTAGCAGGGCCGGCAGCCCAAAAATCAGGCCATCCGGTCCCCACGATAGGCGTCGTCGGGGTTCAGAACAATACCAATAAAAATTAGCGCGGAGATTTGCCATGAGTGCGCCCGACACGCTCGACATCCCCAAAGCCACGGTTCGCCCGGGACCTTTCGACTGGTACCGCAACATCAATCAGCAGGAACGTCGCACGTTCTGGAGCTGCAAGATCGGCTATGGCCTGGACGGCATGGACACCCAGATGCTCAGCTTTGTGGTGCCGACCCTGATTGCGATGTGGGGCATCACCACCGGCGAGGCCGGGCTGATTCACACCAGCACCTTGATCGCCTCGGCCATCGGCGGTTGGGTGGCGGGGATTCTCTCCGACCGCATCGGTCGCGTCCGCACTTTGCAACTCACCGTGCTGTGGTTCGCCTTCTTCACCTTCCTCTGCGGTTTCGCCCAGAACTACGAGCAACTGCTGATCAGCCGCACGCTGATGGGCTTCGGTTTCGGCGGCGAATGGACCGCCGGCGCGGTGCTGATGGGTGAAGTGATTCGTGCCAAGGACCGCGGCAAAGCGGTGGGCATGGTGCAATCCGGCTGGGCATTGGGTTGGGGACTGACGGCGATCCTGTATGCGCTGCTGTTCTCGGTACTGCCGCCGGAAGACGCCTGGCGCGCTCTGTTCCTGCTTGGCATCGTGCCGGCAATCTTTGTGATCTTCGTCCGCCGACTGGTCAAGGACCCGGAAATCTATCGCGAAGCCAAGGCCAAGCAAGAACCCAGCAACCCGGCAAAGTTCTACGAGATCTTCGCTCCCGGCATCCTGTTCACCACGATTCGCGCGTCGGTACTGACCACTGGTGCCCTCGGCGGTTACTACGCGATCACCTCCTGGTTGCCGACCTTTCTGAAGAACGAACGTGGTTTGAGCGTACTCGGTACGGGCGGTTATCTGGCGATGGTGATCGTCGGTTCCTACGTCGGTTACGTCATCAGCGCGTATTTGACTGACATCCTCGGGCGTAAAAAGAACTTCATACTGTTCGCGGTCGGCTCGTTCACCATTGTTCTGCTCTACACCCAATTGCCGGTCAGCAATGGCGTGATGCTCTGGCTGGGCTTTCCTTTGGGCTTCTTCGCTTCGGGGATTTTCAGTGGCATGGGCGCGTTCTTGACCGAGCTGTTTCCAACGCGGATTCGCGGTTCGGGCCAGGGCTTTTGCTACAACATAGGCCGGGCGCTGGCGGCATTGTTCCCGCTGTTGATTGGCTTGATGAGCCAGAAGGTGCCATTGAGTGTGGGAATCGGTGCCTTTGCGGCGGTGTCCTACGGAGTAGTGATCCTTGCTGCCCTGAGCCTGCCGGAAACCCGTGGCAAGCAACTCGAGGCCGAGTAACTGATAATCTGCGGGCAAATGCCTACAGCTAAAAGAATAAAACCTACAGGAGTGTTCACCGTGAACCGCCTGCTATTGAACTGCGACATCGGCGAGAGTTTCGGCAACTGGACCATGGGTCTGGATGCCGAGGTCATGCCCTTCATCGATTGCGCCAACATCGCCTGCGGCTTCCATGCCGGCGACCCGAGCATCATGCGCAAGACGGTCAGCCTGGCCTTGAGCAACGGCGTGCAGATCGGCGCACATCCGGCGTATCAGGATCTGGTCGGCTTCGGCCGTCGTTCCATGGCCTACACCGCCCAGGAACTTCAGGACATTGTGCATTACCAGATCGGCGCTCTCGACGGCATTTGCCGGGCCCAGGGCGGGCGGGTGAGTTACGTCAAACCGCACGGCGCGATGTACAACGACATGATGGCCAACCCGGCGCAGTTGCGCGCAGTGCTTCAGGCTGTGGCGGCCTATGATCGCCAGCTGCCGCTGATGTTGATGGCCACTCGCGACAACAGCGCAGCCCAGCAATTGGGCGATGAATACGGCGTGACCCTGTGGTTCGAAGCCTTCGCCGATCGTGCTTACGACAGCGCCGGAATGCTGGTTTCGCGACAACTGCCAGGCGCAGTGCATCACGATCCCGAGACAATCATCGAACAGGCGCTGACCATTGCCCGCGGCGGCAACCTTACGGCCAGCGATGGCAGTGCCCTGCGCTTGCAAGCCAACACACTTTGCGTACATGGCGACAATGCCAGTTCGGTAGCTGCCGTGCGGCGTATTCGCGAAGCACTTGATCAGCAGAGCGCGCCATGAACCTGCGGGTAGAAGTGGTGGCGCTGGATTGCTTGATGGTCCGTCTGTTCGATGAGATCAGCGAGGCCAACATGCCGTGGATGCTCGCCGCCAGTGAAAGTCTGCGTGCTGCGTTCGCCGGGCATCTGATCGATCTGGTGCCGTCCTATACAACGTTGATGGTGCATTACGACCTGACCGCGTTGAGTCCGGCCCAGGCTCGGGAGCTGATCGCCGAGGCTTTGATCGATCTGTCGCCCAACGCCTGCACCCGCGGCAAATGTCATGTGTTGCCGGTCTGGTATGACTTGAGCGTTGGCCCGGAGTTGAGCCTGTTGTCCCAGCGCAGCGGATTGGCCGTGGATGAAGTGATCCGCCGCCACAGCGAGCGCGAATATCAGGTGTTCGCCCTGGGTTTCGCGCCGGGTTTCGCTTTCATGGGGCTGGTGGAAGAAGCGCTGGCGGCGCCGCGTTTAAACACTCCGCGTAAAAAGGTGGCCGCGGGAAGCGTCGGCATCGCCGAACGGCAAACCGCCGCTTACCCGGTGGTGTCTCCCGGTGGCTGGAATCTGATCGGCCGCACCCCGGCCAAATTGTTCGACCGCGAACGCGACGGCTATAGCCTGATGCAACCGGGCGACACGGTGCGTTTCGAAGCCGTCAGCCATGCCGAATTCATCAATCTGGGCGGTGATGACACGCCGTTGGAGGCCCAGGCATGAGCCGTCTATCAATACAAGCGAGTACACCGCTGTGCCTGTTGCAGGACGCTGGCCGTTTCGGCGTGCGGCATCTGGGCGTGACCCAGGGCGGGGCGGCGGATTGGCGATCGATGTCTTGGGCCAATTGGTTGCTGGGCAATAGCCTGGATGCACCGGTGATTGAAATCACCCTCGGCGGGTTTACCGTCGTCGCCGAAGAGGATTGCGTGCTGGCGTTGGCCGGGGCGGATCTGGGGGCGCAGGTGGATGGCGAGGCGTTGGCACCGTGGCGCAGTTTCAGGCTGAACAAAGGTCAACAGTTGCAATTCACTCAGCCGCTGCTTGGGGCCCGGGCTTATTTGGCGGCCCCGGGCGGATTTGATGCGCCAAAGGTGTTGGGCAGCAGCGCAACGGTGGTCCGTGAGGAACTCGGCGGGCTGGATGGCATGGGCCGGGCGTTGGCCAAAGATGCGCGGTTGAGCTACTCGGGCAGCTCGCTGCTTTTGCTGCGGGAACTGGCGCCCGAACAGGTACCGGATTTCAAACTCAACGCGCCGCTGGACCTGGTCCTTGGTGCGCAGATCGGCGAGTTCAGTGGACAGAGTTCGTTTGACGCGTTCAACAGTGTCTGGACCCTCGACAGCCGTGCCGACCGGATGGGCATCCGCTTGCTGGGAACGGTGTTGCAGTATCAGGGTAAGCCGATGATTTCCGAAGGCATCCCGCTGGGTGCGGTTCAGGTGCCGCCGGACGGGCAGCCGATTGTGCTGCTCAATGATCGGCAGACCATTGGCGGCTATCCGCGAATGGGGGCGTTGACGCCATTGGCGTTGGCGCGATTGGCGCAGTGTCTGCCGGGGACGAAGGTGCGGTTGAAGCCGGTGGTGCAGGATGTCGCGCATCGGGAGCATGTCGAATACCTGCGCCGGTTTGCCTCGCACTGATCGTTCCCACGCTCCGCGTGGGAATGCCGCCCGGGACGCTCCGCGTCCCTGTGACGCGAAGCGTCACTTGATGCATTCCCACGCAGAGCGTGGGAACGATCAACGATCAGCAGTGTGGGAACGATCAGCGCTCTATTTGGAAAGAAACCGCATCCCTTCCTCCAAACCCCGCAACGTCAGCGGGTACATCTGGTCGTTAATCAAGTCCCGCACGATGTTGGTCGACGACGTATAGCCCCACGTATCTTTCGGATACGGGTTGATCCAGATGAGCTTCTTGTACTTCTCCATGAACCGCTGCATCCACACATAACCCGCCTCTTCGTTCCAGTGCTCGACGCTGCCGCCGGCCTGGGTGATTTCGTACGGGGCCATGGCGGCGTCACCGATGAAGATCACTTTGTAGTCGGCGCCGTATTTGTGCAGCAGGTCCTGGGTCGAGGTGCGCTCGGAGGTGCGGCGCATGTTGTTCTTCCACACCGATTCATAAACGAAGTTGTGGAAGTAGAAGTACTCCAGGTGCTTGAACTCGGTCTTGCAGGCCGAGAACAGCTCTTCGCAGATCTTCACGTGGGCGTCCATCGAGCCGCCGATGTCGAACAGCAGCAACAGCTTGACGGTGTTGCGTCGCTCCGGACGCATCTGGATGTTCAGCAGCCCGGCATCGCGCGCGGTGTGGTCGATGGTGCCATCGATGTCCAGCTCTTCCGCCGCGCCCTGACGGGCGAATTTGCGCAGCCGTCGCAGGGCCACCTTGATGTTGCGCGTGCCCAGTTCCACCGAGTCATCGAGGTTTTTGTACTCGCGCTGATCCCAGACCTTGACCGCTTTGCCCTGGCGCTTGCCGGCATCGCCGACCCGAATGCCTTCCGGGTTGAAGCCACCGGAGCCAAACGGGCTGGTGCCGCCGGTGCCGATCCATTTGTTACCGCCGGCATGGCGTTCTTTCTGTTCTTCGAGGCGTTTCTTGAACTCTTCGATCAGCTTGTCCAGGCCGCCGAGGGACTGGATCGCCGCGCGCTCTTCGTCGCTCAGCGAACGCTCGAACTCCTTGCGCAACCAGTCTTCCGGAATCAATGCCTGAAGGTGATCGTCGAGTTTTTCCAGGCCGTTGAAATAAGCTCCGAACGCCCGGTCGAACTTGTCGAAATGCTTTTCGTCCTTCACCAGAATCGCCCGGGACAGGTAATAAAACTCGTCCATGTCGGCGAAGGTCACGCGCTGTTTCAGCGCGTTGATCAGGTCCAGCAGCTCTCGTACCGAGACCGGCACCTTGGCCGCGCGCATTTCATTGAACAGGTTAAGCAGCATGGCTATCGCCCTCTATCTTGTTAAACAGAGGGATCAGCGAGTGCCGCGACGGCTCATGAACGCCAGACGTTCAAGCAACTGCACGTCCTGTTCGTTCTTCACCAAAGCGCCGGCCAGCGGTGGAATGGCCTTGGTCGGATCGCGCTCGCGCAGTACCGCTTCACCGATGTTGTCGGCCATCAGCAGCTTCAGCCAGTCCACCAGTTCGGAGGTCGATGGCTTTTTCTTCAGGCCCGGCACCTTGCGCACGTCGAAGAACACGTCCAGCGCTTCGCTGACCAGGTCTTTCTTGATGTTCGGGTAATGCACGTCGACGATCCGCTGCATCGTGACGCGGTCCGGGAAGGCGATGTAGTGGAAGAAGCAGCGGCGCAGGAAGGCGTCCGGCAGTTCTTTTTCATTGTTGGAGGTAATGATGATGATCGGGCGTTTCTTGGCCTTGATGGTTTCGTCGATCTCGTAGACGTAGAACTCCATCTTGTCGAGTTCTTGCAGCAGGTCGTTGGGGAATTCGATGTCGGCCTTGTCGATTTCGTCGATCAGCAAAATCACCCGCTCTTCGGATTCGAAGGCTTCCCAGAGCTTGCCCTTTTTCAGGTAATTGCGAACGTCGTGGACCTTTTCCGTGCCCAGTTGCGAGTCGCGCAGACGGCTGACCGCGTCGTACTCGTACAGGCCCTGATGCGCCTTGGTGGTGGATTTGATGTGCCAGGTGATCAGTCTGGCGCCGAAGGACTCGGCCAGTTGCTCGGCGAGCATGGTCTTGCCGGTGCCCGGTTCGCCCTTGACCAGCAGCGGACGCTCCAGCGTGATGGCGGCGTTGATCGCCAGCTTCAGGTCATCGGTGGCGACGTAGGCCGGGGTGCCTTCGAACTTCATCTGCTAATCCTCGAACGGTAAACGCCGACCTGAGCGAAGCAGGGCGGGGCGCAATAATGGGTCAGGCTCGACTATAACGCGGTGCCCGGTCGACTGTGAACGCAGACGGCTTATTCAGTCTCTGAATGGGGCGTCACATCTTGACTCAGTCTCGGCCCCTAGCCAGTATTGAGCTATCGCCATTTTGGCGATAGCTTGCGGGGCATGTCTACTAAATACCGATTTCGCGATACGTACCGCATTCAGTTGCGCGAGAAGGACCACCCGCCGCCCCATGTTCACCTGACCGGCGGCGGGCTCGACGTGATGCTTAGCCTTGAAACCGTCGAAGTGATGGTGGGCAAGGCGCCGCCGCTGATTATCAAGGAAGCGCTGGCGTGGGTCAGGGCCCATCAGGTGCAATTGCTGGAGGATTGGAAACGATGTTACCCATGAAACGACCACGGCTGTCGTCCGTGCAGGCGTTGCCGGATTACCGCCTTATGCTGACCTTTATCGACGGTCAGCAACTGAACCTCGATTTGAGTCGGGACCTGCGCGCCTATCCAGGGTTGCAACCCTTGTTGGAAATGAGCGCTTTCAATGGGGCAACCCTGGGCGACGATGGCTGGAGTGTCGACTGGCCGGAACTGGACATCCAGATCGGCGCAGACACCCTGTATCTGGATGCTCTCGCACAAAATGCAGTGGACGAAAACACCCGGATCTTCATCGACTGGCGTGCCCGCACCGGGTTGCCGCTCAATCAGGCGGCCGAAGCGCTGGGGGTCAGTGCCCGCAGCATCACGCGCTACAGCAGTGGTCGAGAAGTTGTCCCGCGATCGCTGGCGCTGGCCTGCCTGGGTTGGGACTTCTTGCAGCAGCAATCGAACCCGGCGCGGGCGGCTGAAGAAACCGGTCGTTACACCGTTATACGTAAGCCTTAACCGGCGTCCGGCTTGGGCCGTTCGTATTGGGCGTTGAACGCCTGGACGAAGCCGTTGCGCAAAATCTGCAAAAAAGCCTCGAATGCGCTGATATCCCGCTGATGCACGCTGCCCCTGAGTTGTACGCGAGTGGCGAACTGGTTTTTCGGCTGGTTCTTCAGCACATTCTCGGTGCCCCCAACGAGTGCTTCCCAGATGGAGCGAAAAATCCCTTTGTCTTTGTTTTCCACGTCCTGTTGCCAATTGAATACATCGACGTCCTTCAGCAGCGGTTTGATGTAACCCGTCAATTGAGCTTTTTTTGCCTCGGCTTCAATGACCACATCTCCGTGACCGGCATTGAAGTCGAACTTGCCATACGCCGAGGCGAAGTCGTTCATGCGTTTGAGTTCGATGTTTTTGACCCGCAGGCGAAATTCGAAATCTTCAAAGTTGCTTAAAGGGTCGAAGGTCGCGGTGGTTTCCAGCGGTGCGTGTCCCAGCAACAGGGCTTTGCCGTCGAAACGGGCGTCGCGTTTGCCTTTGGTGTCGACCACGTTGGTCAGGTTGTAAACGCTGGCATTGACCTGGGTGGCATTCATGTTCACGGGCGGTTTTGAATTGAAGTTTCGAAAGGTCACCCGCCCGTCGTTGATCCGCACTTCGTTCAGGGTTATCGGCAGCAGTTTTTCCAATTGTGCCCGCCAATCGGTGCCTTGACCGGTCTGGGAGTTTTTCTTGTTGGCACCGCCGTCGACGAAGTTCACCTCGGGTTTGTCGAACTGCGCCTCGGCCACCACGGCGTGGTCATACCAGAGTGAGTGCCAGCTGACGGAGAGGTCAATCAATGGCGCGTTGACGAAAGGCACGGGGACCTTGCCATTGACCTTGACGATTTTCAGTCCGTTGATTTTGTAGGCGCCACGCCACAAAGCCAGGTCTACGTCGGTAATCTGGCCGCGATAATCCCCCATGTTCGCCAATCTCTCGTTGAGGTAATCGCGCACCAGATAGGGCAGGGCGACATGCAGCGCAATCAGCAGCACAACGAGGCCGGCGAGGGTCCATAGGGGCCAACTGTATCTGCGTTTCATGATGGCAAATCTCTGGCGTTGTAAAGCCATTGACTACGGCGGTTCCAGGACGTTCGACTGACTGGACGACCAAGGGCAACAGGCATACCTTGGAGAGCTTATTTAACGCTGTATAAGGACCCAGCCATGAGCCGTATCTACGCTGACAACGCCCATTCCATCGGCAATACACCGCTGGTGCAGATCAACCGTATCGCCCCGCGCGGCGTGACCATCCTGGCCAAGATCGAAGGGCGTAACCCTGGTTATTCGGTCAAGTGCCGGATCGGTGCGAGCATGATCTGGGACGCCGAAAGCACCGGCAAACTCAAGCCGGGCATGACCATCGTCGAACCGACCTCAGGCAACACCGGTATCGGCCTGGCGTTCGTTGCTGCGGCTCGCGGTTACAAGCTGATGCTGACCATGCCGGCATCCATGAGTATCGAGCGACGCAAAGTGCTCAAGGCTTTGGGCGCCGAACTGGTACTGACCGAACCGGCCAAGGGCATGAAAGGAGCGATCGAAAAGGCGGCTGAAATTGTCGCCAGCGCCCCGGCGACCTACTTCATGCCGTCGCAGTTTGAAAACCCGGCCAACCCGGCCATCCACGAAAAAACGACGGGACCGGAAATCTGGAACGACACCGACGGTGCAGTCGATGTACTGGTGGCAGGCGTCGGAACAGGTGGGACCATTACCGGGGTTTCGCGGTATATCAAGAATACCCAGGGCAAGCCGATTATTTCGGTGGCGGTGGAACCTGTGGTGTCGCCGGTCATCACCCAGGCAATAGCCGGTGAAGAAATCAAGCCGAGCCCTCACAAGATCCAGGGCATCGGCGCCGGTTTTGTGCCGAAGAATCTTGATCTGTCGATGGTCGATCGGGTTGAGTTGGTCAGCGATGAAGAATCCAAGGCCATGGCCCTGCGCCTGATGCAGGAAGAAGGGATTTTGAGCGGCATTTCCTGCGGCGCCGCCATGGCAGTGGCCGTCCGCCTGGCTGAAACCCCGGAAATGCAGGGCAAGACCATCGTGGTAATCCTGCCGGATTCTGGTGAGCGTTACCTGTCGAGCATGCTGTTCAGTGATCTGTTTACCGAGCAGGAGAATCAGCAGTAGGCGTTGCGATTTCAGATTCAGCGGGGAGGGGTTGATTCGGGTCAGCCCCCGTTCAGGAACCTTGTGTTAAGAAGTGCGTCATTGCGCATTTCTTGACACTGCATGTCGAGAAACACGGGATTCTTCCCGAGGCCGGTCATGTTGATCATGGCTGGCTGCCACGTCGGGTAAATGGCGTTGTGCGAAGTTGTCTACTATCAAGGAGTTGTTGATGACCGTTTCATTTGCCGCAAAGACGTCGCTTTTGTTGCTGTTCTTTGGCAGCACTCTCTACGTGCACTTGCGCGGCAAGTCGCGTTTGCCGGTCTTGCGTCAGTTCGTCAACCACTCGGCGTTGTTCGCGCCTTATAACGCCTTGATGTACCTGTTCTCCAGCGTGCCATCCAAACCGTATCTTGACCGCAGCAAGTTCCCGGAACTGGATGTGCTCAAGGACAACTGGGAAGTTATCCGCGACGAAGCGATGCATTTGTTCGACGAGGGTTACATCCGCGCCGCCGAAAGAAACAACGACGCCGGGTTCGGTTCGTTCTTCAAGAAAGGCTGGAAGCGCTTTTACCTCAAGTGGTACGACAAACCACTGCCATCAGCCGAAGCCCTGTGCCCGAAAACCGTGGCACTGCTCAGCCGCATTCCCAACGTCAAAGGCGCCATGTTCGCGTTGCTGCCAGGCGGCAGCCACCTCAATCCGCACCGTGATCCGTTCGGCGGTTCCCTGCGTTATCACTTGGGGCTATCGACGCCGAACTCTGATGATTGCCGGATCTTCGTCGACGGTCAGGTCTACGCCTGGCGTGATGGCGAAGACGTGATGTTCGACGAAACCTACGTACATTGGGTCAAGAACGAAACCGACAAGACTCGGGTTATCCTTTTTTGCGACATCGAACGACCGCTGAGCAACCGCCTGATGACTCGTCTCAACCGCAGGGTCAGTGGCTTTTTGGGTCGCGCCACGGCACCGCAGAATCTTGAAGATGAACATGTTGGCGGGATTAATCATGTTTACGCATGGAGCAAGCATTCCAGTGACAAGTTCAGTGGCGCGATAAAACGGTGGAAGCGTCGCAATCCCAAGGCGTACCGAGTGCTGCGGCCGGTGCTCGCAGTGCTGGTGTTGACGTGGTTGGGGTATTGGTTATTTGGGTAATCTCGATTCCTGAATGAAAAAAACGCTCCTTAGGGAGCGTTTTTTATGCAGCCTGTTCGCCACGGGATTGGTGTAAGACGCTTGCTCATGGGTTCTTCAGCCAAGTCATTGCAATCCATGTCAGTCGCTGGTTATAGTCGGCGCTCGGTGAGTTTCATGACTCACCTCCCGAGCCCTCAAAAAAGATCAGCCCAATGCCTGCTTCCCTCATCAACGCGGTAGTCGATTCAGCGGTCAACGCTGGCGTCGTGCCGTGCGGGAATCAGCAGCCTGCGCAGATCAGTCATTACCCCCCACCTGTCAGTAGCACGCCGGTGTGCGCAGTCGTATCACCGCCAGGCGTTGGCTTCTCGGGCTGATCAGCTTTTTTCTGCTGTTCCTGTGCCCCTCTGAAAAGCGCCTGAAAAACTACTGAATTTCAGCTTCGGCTGAGTTGGCTTTTTGCCTGACTACAGGTGGTATCCATGTTTGTCCTTTCGAAACAATCCGCGCTCGCGGCGGCGTCCACGAGCCTGTTCGTTCTGCTGTGGAGCAGCGGGGCGATCTTCTCCAAATGGGGCCTGGCCCATGCGTCACCTTTTGCTTTTCTGTTGATTCGCTTCGCTATCGCAATCTGCGGATTGGTGCTTTTGATGCCGCTGCTCAAGCTGAAACTGCCCAAGGGCGGCAAGCCGATGGTGTATGCGATGGCCACGGGTGTGGTGTTGCTGGGGGCTTATCAGATTTTCTATCTGCTGGCCCTGGACCTGAAAGTCACACCCGGCGTCATGGCGACGATCATGGGCGTGCAGCCGATTCTCACGGTGGTGATCATGGAGCGCCAGCGGTCAGCCAGCAGAATGTTTGGTCTGACGCTGGGGTTGGCCGGGTTGATCATGGTGGTGTATCAGGGCATAGGTCTGGCCGGTATGTCGCTGGCCGGGATGCTCTTCGGTTTGCTGGCGCTGGCGAGCATGACGTTCGGTTCGATCATGCAGAAGCGCATCACCGACAATCCCCTCGGCACACTGCCCGTGCAGTACCTGGCGGGGCTGTTGCTCTGCGGAGTCTTCGTTCCGTTCCAACCTTTTCATTTCGAACACAGCACCGGTTTTATCGTGCCGGTGTTGTGGATGGGATTGGTCGTGTCGGTACTGGCAACCTTGCTGCTGTATCGCTTGATCGCCCGGGGCAACCTGGTGAATGTCACCAGCCTGTTTTACCTGGTGCCGGCGGTAACGGCGGTGATGGACTACCTGATTTTCGGCAACCGGCTGGCGGCGTTGAGCATGCTGGGCATGTTGCTGATCATCGTTGGATTGGTGTTCGTATTCCGTAAAAGCGCTTGAAACAGAACAAGGCGCTGCAGAACGCCAATCCGCTGGGGATTCGGCGGCTGGTGGATGGCGAGGTGAGTCAGTCAGCTTTGTAGCGTCTGAACAATCGCCTTCGCGAGCAAGCCCGCTCCCACAGGTTCAGCGCAATCCCTGTGGGAGCGGGCTTGCCCGCGAAGGCGTCATCAGCCGCACCACAACTCTACTTGGCAGCCACCCCAACAGCCTTCACCACCGCCGTCTTCAACACCAACCACAACGCCGCCGCAATCAACACCCCGCCATAGATGTGTGCCATCGACAACGGCTCATCCAGTAACAACGCCCCCCACAGCACCCCGAACGGCGGAATCAGAAAGGTCGTGGTCATCGACTTCACCGGCCCGACCGAGCTGAGCAGGCGGAAGTAAATAATGTACGCAAGCGCCGTACACACCAGCCCCAAACCCAGCAGCGACAACCAGACATTCCAGCCGCCCCAGCTCTCCGGTGGCTGGCTGATCACGCTGTAACCGAACAGCGGCAACAGAAACAACGTCGCACCCAGCATGCTGCCCACCGCCGACAGACGACTGTCGAGGCCGCCGGCGTGATCGAGCCAGCGCCGCGCAAGGAAACCGGCGAAACCGTAGCAGGTCGTGGCGAGCAGGCAGGCGAGGGCGCCCATTAGCAGTTCCATGTCGAACGCCACCGGACCGGCTCGGGTCAGGATGCCCACGCCAAGCAGCCCGAGGAACACGCCGCCGAGCTTGGCGGCGGTGAGCCTTTCATGGAAGAACAGACCGCCGATCAGCACGCCCATCAGTGGCGTGGTGGCGTTGAATATCGCCGAATAACCGGCCGGCAGCACTTGCGCGGCTACTGAATAGAGGGTCGCCGGTATCCCGGAGTTGATCACTCCGAGCAGCATCACGGTTTTGAGTTTGCCTTTGAAATCCCAGCTGATGCGCATCAGCCCGAGGATCACCAACAGGCCGACCGCGGCAATCGATACGCGGAAAAAAGCAGTGGGGATGGTGCCAATCACCGGGGCGATGATGCGCATGAACAGAAAGCTCGCGCCCCAAATGGCGGCAAGCGATAACAAACGCAGGGTATCGACGGGGTTCACAGCGCGTTCCTTCCTTGATTGGCGCGCAAGTGTCGCGCCAGTCCGGACGCAAGGCAATGGTTGCGTTGCGTAACGAAGGGCCACTAAGCTCAGGCCCCACGATAAGAATCAGCCGCCGAGGTTTTACCTATGCCGCAGCAATGGCCAGCCGCCGACATCGCCCGAATGGTCCTCGATGGCTTTGACGATTACCGCGAGCATTTCCGCCAGATCACTGACGGCGCCCGAGCCCGCTTTGAACAGGCCAAGTGGCAGGAGGCGCAGGTCGCATCGGCGGCGCGGATCAATCTGTACGAAGAAAAAGTCGGCGAAACGGTGGCACGACTGCGCATCGCGTTTGACGCTGAAACGCTGGACGTCAGCTGCTGGCCGTTGGTCAAAAGCGCTTACATCAAACTGATCGACCTGCGCTTCGACGATGAACTGTCCGAAACCTGGTACAACTCGATCTTTTGCGGTCTGTTCAGCCACGACCTGATCAGCGACGGCTGCATGTTCATCCACACCACCCGGCCAAGCCTGCGTCGGGCCCGCGCCGCACAAACCCGCACCTACAAACCCCAGGGCCAGTTGTCCGGCATGCTCGCGAGCATTTTTGCCGACTACCGTTTCAGCGAGGAATACGCCGATCTGGCCGGCGACGTGCGCCGCCTCGAAGCACAACTGCGCGAAAACCTGCCGGACTGGGTCTGCAAGGACCCGGAATTGAGCGTCGAACTGTTTTCCTCGGTGCTTTACCGCAACAAAGGCGCGTACCTGGTGGGGCGTATCTACACCCAGGACGAACAATGGCCGCTGGTGATTCCGCTGCTGCACCGCGAAGGTCGCGGGATTCAGATCGATGCGCTGATCACTGATGAAGCGGACGTGTCGATCATCTTCTCGTTCACCCGTTCGTATTTCATGGTCGACGTGCCGGTGCCAGCGGAGTTCATCGGTTTCCTCAAACGCATCCTGCCGGGCAAGCACATCGCCGAGCTGTACACCTCGATCGGCTTCTATAAACACGGAAAATCCGAGTTCTATCGGGCGCTGATCAATCACCTGGCCAACACCGACGACCAGTTCATCATGGCCCCGGGCGTGCGTGGCATGGTGATGAGCGTGTTTACCCTGCCGGGCTTCAACACCGTATTCAAAATCATCAAGGACCGCTTCTCGCCGTCGAAAAACGTCGACCGCGCCACAGTGATCGAGAAGTACCGCTTGGTGAAAAGTGTCGATCGGGTCGGGCGCATGGCCGACACCCAGGAATTTTCCGATTTCCGTTTTCCGTTGAGCAAGTTCGAGCCGGCCTGCCTGCAAGAATTGCTCGAAGTGGCCGCGTCCACCGTGTCGGTAGAGGACGACACCGTGCTGATCCGCCACTGCTGGACCGAACGTCGGATGACGCCGTTGAACCTGTATCTGGAGAACGCCAACGACGCTCAGGTCCGCGAGGCACTGGAAGATTACGGCCTGGCGATCAAGCAACTGGCAGCGGCGAACATCTTTCCCGGCGACATGCTGCTGAAGAACTTCGGCGTCACGCGGCACGGACGGGTGGTGTTTTATGACTATGACGAGATTTGCTTCCTGACCGAGGCCAACTTCCGGCATATCCCGCAACCGCGTACGCCGGAAGACGAGATGGCTTCAGAACCGTGGTATTCGATCGGGCCGCTGGATGTATTTCCTGAAGAGTTTCCGCCGTTTTTGTTTGCCGACTCCGGGCAGCGCAAGTTGTTCGATCAGTTGCATGGTGAGCTTTACAACGCCGATTACTGGAAAAGCCTTCAGGAAGCCATTCGCGCCGGGAAGGTGATTGATGTGTTCCCGTATCGGCGCAAAGGCCTCGATAACGAGTAACCCCGCTGAGTGAACTTGACTGATCGTTCCCACGCTCCGCGTGGGAATGCCTCCCCGGACGCTCCGCGTCCGCTCTTGGGACGCAGAGCGTCCCTTGCTGCATTCCCATGCGGAGCGTGGGAACGATCACAGCAGAGCGCAAATCTGCGACAATCCGCCCCCTGCGCCACTAGACGACTTATTGCGTACCTGATGACTGACGAATCGCCTTCCATCGACAAACTGCTGAAAAACCTCGATCACGCCATGCTCGCCGACCGCCACCGGCTGCGGCGGCAGTTGCTTGAGCTGCGCAAAAAACCTGATGAAGCCAAGCTGGCCCAATGGGTGACGCGCATGCAGGCGTCCTGTGATCAGGTGCTGGCGCGGCGGGCCAGCCTGCCGGTAATTCGTTACGACGACAGTTTGCCGATCGCCGCCAAGCGCGACGAAATCAAGGCAGCGCTGCTCAAGCATCAGGTGTTGATCATTGCCGGTGAAACCGGTTCGGGTAAAACCACCCAGTTGCCGAAGATCTGCCTGGAAATCGGGCGCGGTCAGCATGGCCTGATCGGCCACACTCAGCCCCGTCGAATCGCCGCCCGCAGCGTGGCGAGCCGGGTCGCCGAAGAACTGGCGACGCCGTTGGGTGCGCTGGTCGGCTATCAGGTGCGGTTCGAGGACCAGAGCGATTCCAACACCCTGATCAAACTGATGACCGACGGCATCCTGCTGGCGGAAACCCAGAACGACCGCTACCTCGAACGCTACGACACGATCATCGTTGACGAAGCCCACGAACGCAGCCTGAACATCGACTTCCTGCTCGGTTACCTGAAAACCCTGCTGCCGCGTCGTCCGGACCTGAAGGTCATCATCACTTCGGCGACCATCGACCTGGAGCGCTTCTCCAAGCACTTCGATGACGCGCCGATTGTCGAAGTCTCCGGCCGCACCTTCCCCGTGGAAACCTGGTATCGCCCGCTGACCCTGGAGCAGGACGAAGAGGGCAACCGCGTCGAGGACGACTTGACCGTGGATCAGGCGATCCTCGCCACCCTCGACGAAATCGCCGCGTTCGAACGCAGCGAGCGCAAGAGCCCTGGCGACGTGCTGGTGTTCCTGCCCGGCGAGCGCGAGATTCGCGACGCGGCGGACATGCTGCGCAAGGCCCAGCTCAAGCACACCGAGATTCTGCCGCTCTACGCACGGCTGTCGCCGGCCGAACAGCAGCGGATTTTCCAGTCGCACCCAGGTCGGCGCGTGGTCCTGGCGACCAACGTCGCGGAAACCTCGCTGACCGTGCCGGGCATTCGTTACGTGATTGACAGCGGTACCGCGCGCATCAGCCGTTACAGCTACCGCGCCAAGGTCCAGCGCCTGCCCATCGAAGCCATTTCCCAGGCCAGCGCCAACCAGCGTAAAGGTCGCTGCGGACGGGTCGAGCCGGGTATTTGCATTCGCCTGTACGGCGAAGAAGATTTCATTGGCCGGCCGGAATTTACCGATCCGGAGATCCTGCGCACCAACCTCGCCGCGGTGATTTTGCAGATGTTGCATCTGCGCCTCGGCGAAATCACCGATTTCCCGTTTATCGAGCCGCCGGATGGCAAGGCTATCAGCGACGGTTTCAACCTGCTGCAAGAACTCTCGGCGGTCGACCGCAACAGCCAGCTGACGCCGCTTGGCCGTCAGTTGGCGCGCTTGCCAGTGGACCCGCGGATGGGCCGCATGTTGCTGGAAGCGGCGAAACTCGGCAGCTTGCAGGAAGTGCTGATCGTCGCCAGCGCCATGTCGATTCAGGACCCGCGCGAGCGTCCGCCGGAACGTCAGCAAGCGGCGGATCAGGCGCATGCGCAATGGAAAGACGTGGACTCGGACTTCGCCGGGCTGGTCAATCTGTGGCGTGGTTTCGAAGAACAGCGTCAGGCCCTGACCGCCAGCCCGCTGCGCAATTGGTGCCGCAAGAATTTCCTGAATTACCTGCGTCTGCGCGAATGGCGCGACTCCCATCGGCAGTTGAGCCTGATCTGCCGCGACATGCAGTTGAGCCTCAACAAAGAACCGGCGGATTACCCGAAACTGCACAAAGCCGTGCTCTCGGGGCTGCTCAGCCAGATCGGCCAGAAAACCGATGAGGGCGATTACCTCGGTGCGCGTCAGCGGCGTTTCTGGATTCACCCGTCATCGGGCCTCGGTAAAAAGCGTCCGCAATGGCTGATGGCCGCCGAACTGGTGGAAACCACCAAGCTCTACGCGCGGATGGTTGCCAAAATCGACGCCGACTGGATCGAGCCGCTGGCCGGGCACCTGATCAAGAAAAACCACTTCGAACCCCATTGGGAGAAGAAGCGCGGTCAAGTCGTGGCCTTCGAGCAGATCACATTGTTTGGGCTGATCGTGGTCGGTCGCCGGCCGGTGCATTACGGGCCGATCGACCCTGTCACGTCCCGTGAGCTGTTCATTCGTGAAGGTCTGGTACGCGGCGAGATTCAGTCCAAGGCCAAGTGCCTGACCGCCAATGCGCAACTGCTGGAACAGCTCGACGAACTGGAAGCCAAGGCGCGCCGTCGCGACATTCTGGCCGACGAAGAAACCCTGTTCGCCTTCTACGATGCGCGACTGCCGGCGGAGATCCACCAGACGGCGACCTTCGATAGCTGGTATCGGGTCAACAGCCAGAAAGACCCGCAGTTGCTGATCATGCGCGAAGAAGACGTGCTGGCCCGCGAGGCGAGTGAAGTCACCGCTTTGCATTACCCGGACACCTTGCATATCGGTGATCTGGAGTTGGCGCTCAGTTACCACTTCGAACCCAACCACCCGCGTGACGGCGTGACCCTGCGCGTGCCGGCGCCGTTGTTGCCGATGCTGCCGCCGGAGCGCCTGGAATGGCTGGTGCCGGGCGTGATCGAGGCCAAGTGCATCGCGCTGGTGCGCAACCTGCCTAAAGCCCTGCGCAAGAATTTCGTACCGGTGCCGGACTTCGTCAAAGCCGCATTGCAGCGCATGACTTTCGCCGAGGGCTCGTTGCCTCAAGCGCTGGGCCGCGAACTGCTGCGCATGACCGGTGCGCGGGTCAGCGATGAAGCCTGGGCCGAAGCATCGCAGCAGGTCGACAGTCATTTGCGGATGAACCTGGAAATCGTCGACGGGCAGGGCAAGTTCCTGGGCGAAGGGCGTGATCTGGCGGAACTGACCGCACGCTTTGCCGAAGCCAGTCAGGCCGCACTGGCCGTGCCGCAAACCGCGAAAAACCAGCAACCGGTGGAGCCGAAAGTGTTTGCCGCCGTCGCCGAGAAAACCCAGCAGAAGATCGCCGGGCTGTCGATGACGGTGTATCCGGCGTTGGTGGAGGAGAGCGGCACGGTCAAGGAAGGACGTTTCTCGACGCCGGCCGAAGCCGAGTTTCAACATCGCCGCGCCTTGCAGCGTTTGCTGATGCAGCAACTGGCCGAACCGGCGAAGTTCCTGCGCAGCAAATTGCCGGGGTTGACCGAACTGGGCCTGATGTACCGCGACATGGGCCGCATCGACAGTCTGGTCGAAGACATCCTGCTGGCCAGCCTCGACAGCTGCATTCTCGACGGCGAAGACCCGCTGCCACGGGATGGCGCCGGGTTGGCGTCACTGGCTGAACGCAAACGCGGCGGCTGGACCGAGCACGCCGAACGGCTGGCGAAGCTGACGCTGGAGATTCTCAAGCTCTGGCACGGCCTGCAAAAACGCTTCAAGGGCAAGATCGACCTGGCGCAAGCCGTGGCGTTGAACGACATCAAGCAGCAGCTCAGTCATCTGGTGTATCCGGGCTTCGTCCGTGAAACCCCGATGCAGTGGCTCAAGGAGCTGCCGCGTTATCTGAAAGCGGTCGAGCAGCGCTTCGAGAAAATCGGCGCTCAGGTGCAGAGGGATCGGGTCTGGAGTGGCGAGTTGTCTGGCCTGTGGACGCAATATCAAACCCGCGCCAACAAACATGCCCAGGAAGGCAAACGCGATCCGCAATTGGAGCTCTATCGCTGGTGGCTGGAGGAATACCGGGTTTCCCTGTTCGCCCAACAACTGGGCACCAAGGTGCCGATCTCCGACAAGCGCCTGAACAAGCAATGGACCCAGGTCGAACCCTGAACCCGAGACTTGTGCAATACCTGTGGGAGCGAGCCTGCTCGCGATGGGGCCATCACATTCAACATCTATGTCGACAGTGATGCCGCCATCGCGAGCAGGCTCGCTCCCACAGGTTTTTGTATTGCCTGGTAGGTGGGAGTCATCCAGCAAAAAGGCGCCAAAACCCATTGTTTATGGCAAACTTCGCGCCTATAAACGCCGGCCCCGCAGTTTTGAGCCTTCACAGGTCTGGGCGGATCGGAATAAAGCGATGCCAGGTTTGCGCCCCCTGACGGGAGCAGATCCTTTGTGTGTTGGTACGTCGGTGCCAACACTTTCTGCCTGAACAGATTAGAGAAACGACCATGCATAACGTCGTCATCAGCGGCACCGGCCTGTACACCCCGGCCAACAGCATCTCCAACGAAGAGCTGGTGCAGTCTTTCAACGCTTACGTCGCGCTATTCAACGCCGACAACGCCGACGCCATCGCGCGCGGCGAAATCGAAGCGTTGACCGAGTCCAGCGCGGCGTTTATCGAAAAGGCGTCTGGCATCAAAAGCCGCTTTGTCATGGACAAGGACGGTATCCTCGACCCGCAACGCATGGCGCCACGCCTGCCGGAACGCTCGAATGACGAGTGGTCGGTGCTTTGCCAAATGGCCATCGGCGCCGCCGAGCAAGCCTTGCAGCGTGCTGGCAAGACCGCGGCGGACATCGACGGCGTGATCGTTGCCTGCTCCAACCTGCAACGGGCCTATCCGGCCATCGCCATCGAAGTCCAGGAGGCCTTGGGCATCCAGGGTTTCGGTTTTGACATGAACGTCGCCTGCTCCTCGGCGACCTTCGGCATTCAGGCTGCGACCAACAGCGTGCAACTGGGCCAGGCCCGGGCGATCCTGATGGTCAACCCGGAAGTCTGCACTGGTCACCTGAACTTCCGCGACCGCGACAGCCACTTCATCTTCGGCGACGCCGCGACTGCGGTGATCATCGAACGTGCTGACCTGGCGACGTCCAAGTACCAGTTCGACATCGTCAGCACCAAGCTGCTGACCAAGTTCTCCAACAACATCCGCAACAACTTTGGCTTCCTCAACCGCGCGGCGGAAGAGGGCATCGGTACCAAGGACAAACTGTTCGTGCAGGAAGGCCGCAAGGTGTTCCGCGATGTCTGCCCGATGGTCGCCGAGCTGATCGCTACGCACCTGGAAGAGAACGCGCTCAACATCAGCGACGTGAAACGCTTCTGGCTGCACCAGGCCAACCTCAGCATGAATCACCTGATCGTCAAGAAGCTGCTGGGCCGCGAAGCCACCGAAGAAGAAGCCCCGGTGATCCTCGACACCTACGCCAACACCAGCTCCGCCGGTTCCGTGATTGCATTTCACAAGAACCAGGACGATCTGGCTGCCGGTTCGCTGGCCGTGCTCAGCTCGTTCGGCGCCGGTTACTCGATTGGTAGCGTGATTCTGCGCAAGCGCTGAGTTTGGCTTAAAAGATCGCAGCCTGATTTTTGGCGAGGACACTTTCCTGTGGCGAGGGAGCTTGCTCCCGTTTGGCTGCGAAGCAGTCGTAAAACCAGCGAGTGTGTTTTGTCTGGAGGAATACATGGGGCCGCTTCGCGCCCCAACGCGAGCAAGCTCGCTCGCCACAAAGGTCCGGCTGTGTTGCGGGAAATGAAAACAGCCTCGCGTTGGTCTATCGGACGGATGATGGGGACCGATAGACCAACGCGAGGCTGTAAAAAAGAGCTCGGGCTTCCTTGTCCGAGTCGTGGAGCGGGGAATCAGAACTTCGCTTCGGCATCCAGTTGCAGGGTGTTGATGTCCGAATCTTTCAGGTTGGCGTTGGTGTAGTCAGAGTTAGCCATGAAGTACGTCGCACCCAGGGCGAAGTTCTTGTCCAGCTCGTAACTCACTTTCAACTTGCTGCCACGCGAACCGGTGAAACCGTTGGCGAAGTCGGAGTCGGTGAAGGCGCCGACCACCGCGTTACGCTGCACGTCGCGGTAGTTGTAGTCCACTGCGAAGCCGTAGAGCTTGGTCTTCACACCAGCCAGCCAGGCAGAATCCTGATCGTTGCTGGCGTCTTGGTTGTTCACGTACTGACCGTACAGCGAGAGCGGCATAGGCAGGCCACTGATGTCGAGCTGACCAAAGCCTTCGTACAGTTTGAATTGCTCGTTCGGGCTGTTGCCGTTGATCGCCAATGCGGCTGGAATGCTGGTGCCGCCTGAGCGGATGTCGTCGTCGTTGTCGTAGCCGTAGACGCTGCCACCCAGGGTCAGTTTCAGGTTGTCGGTGATAGCGAAGCGCGCGCCCAACTGACCCGCGTACAGACGCAAGTCGTGTTTGAACTGCACGCCATCGCCATCGACGTTGTCCTTGAGGGTGTAGTGACCGGCGCTACCGAACAGCTCGGTGCTGGCGCCCAGCGGGTATTTGTAAGCCACCGACAGGCCTTCGGGGCTGATGTCGCTATCCCAGATGATGTCGCCCATGCTCACCCATTGCTGCGGCATCTTGCCGCCAACGATGTGCAGGTTCTTGATCGCGTCCGGGTGGTAGTCGACGTAACCCTGGTCCAGCCAGATCTGTTTCTTGTCGAAGTAGTTGTCCAGACTCTGGTTGGTGGAGCGCGCGTCGTCGTTGTTGCCGGTGGCGATACGGATGCCGGTGTCGACTTGCGGGTTGATCGTGCTGTAGGCACCCAGGCGGGCACGAATGCGCTGACGATCCTGGTCTTTGTTGTTTGAAACGCCGTCGTTGTGGACGTTTTCCTGACGGAATCGCACGTCACCCTTGAATTGGGTCTTGGCGGCCCACGCCAGTTTCTGGTCGAAGGTACTCAGTTCATTGGTTTTCTTCGCAGTCGCCGCGATCTGCTCGTTGGTCTCTTGTTGAGCCTGGCGGGCGATTTGCTGGTCTTTCTGATCCTTGGCCAGCTCGGCTTGCAGTTCGGTGTACTGAGCAGGCGAAATCGAGCCGTTTGCCTTGAGCATGTCGAGCAGTTTGGCGTCGACTGCGGCACTGGCCGGAACACTCATGGCCAGCAGCAACCCACCACACAAGGCCGCCGCAGTTTTCGTGGAAGCAAGACGCATATCAATCTCCGAAGATGTAATGGGATGACCGAGCCATCCAAGGACACAACCGACCGTTGAGGACGGAAAACAATGACCAGGTTTAGAACCTGGCGCTCTAAAAACAGGCGCCAGTATCGCGATGGTTTATGACAGGGCAGTGGCAAAGTGATGGCGTCTCGATGACGATACAAATATCGCGCACACCCTTATCCAGAGCCCTGTCGGCGGATTGCTCGTGTGGATTTTTTGGCGATGGGCGATACTCGCCGGGCTTTCACGCAAAGAAGTAGGGAAGAACCGATGCCGCTGCAACGCCTGCAAAATCTGTCCGAAATCGCGTCGCAGACGTGGGATGCCCTGGTGCCCGAGAATCAGCCCTTTCTGCGTCACGCCTTTCTCAGCGCGCTGGAAGACAGCGGTAGCGTCGGCCCGCATTCCGGCTGGCAACCCGAGCATTTGTTGCACATCGAAGGCGATCGCCTGATTGCCGCGTTGCCCAGTTATCGCAAATGGCATTCCTACGGCGAGTACGTGTTCGATCACGCCTGGGCCGATGCCTGTGAGCGTGCGGGGATCGATTACTACCCCAAGCTGCTGACGGCTGTGCCGTTCAGTCCGGTCAGCGGCCCGCGTTTGCTGGCGGCCACGCTCGAGGACGGTTTCGAACTGTTGAAAAGCCTGCCGGGCTACCTTGAAATCGAACAACTCTCCAGCGCCCACATCAACTTCACCGATCCGTTCACTGACGCCGCCTTGGCCGAGCAGCCAGGCTGGTTGCAGCGAATCGGCTGTCAGTACCACTGGCAGAATCGTGGCTATCGGGATTTTCAGGACTTCCTCGACGTCCTCAGTTCGCGCAAGCGCAAGCAGATGCGCAAGGAACGCGAACAAGTGGCGGGGCAGGGCATTGATTTCGAATGGCTTGAAGGTCGGCAACTCGATCAGGCGCAGTGGGATTTTGTCTATGCCTGCTACGCCAATACCTACGCAGTGCGTCGGCAAGCGCCGTATCTGACGCGGGAGTTTTTCAGTTTGCTGGCCGAGCGTATGCCAGAGTCGATTCGTGTGGTGTTGGCCAAGCAAGGCTCACGGCCGGTGGCCATGGCCTTCAGTCTGGTGGGGGGCGACAGTTTTTACGGCCGTTACTGGGGCTGTCTGGCGGAATTCGATCGTCTGCACTTCGAGACCTGTTTCTACCAGGGCATGGACTACGCGATTGCCAATGGCTTCCAGCGTTTCGACGCCGGTGCTCAGGGCGAGCACAAGCTGATTCGCGGGTTCGAACCGGTGATCACGCATTCATGGCACTACTTGCGTCATCCCGGCCTGAAAGCTGCCGTCAAAGACTTCCTGCAGCAAGAGCGCGTGGGCGTGCTGGCGTATGCCGAGGAAGCGAAGACGGCCTTGCCTTACCGGCAAGCCTGATCCTCGCCCCGCTTCAACTGCTTTCCTTGCCCAGCCATCGATACGTCACACCGCCGATCACCGCACCGAGCAGCGGCGCCACCCAGAACATCCACAATTGCGCGATGGCCCAGCCTCCGACGATCAGCGCCGGGCCAGTGCTGCGTGCCGGGTTGACCGAGGTGTTGGTGACAGGAATCGAAATCAGGTGAATCAGCGTCAGGGCCAGGCCGATGGCGATCGGTGCCAGCCCGGCGGGGGCGCGCTTGTCGGTGGCACCGAGGATGATCAGCACGAACATCGCCGTCATCACCAGTTCACAGACAAAGCCTGCGGCCATCGAGTATTTGCCGGGAGAATGCTCGCCGTAGCCGTTGGAAGCCAGACCGTTGGCGAGGTCGAAGCCTTCCTTGCCGTTGGCGATGTAGTAGATCAAGCCCGCCGCGATAATCGCGCCAATCACCTGAGCGATGATGTAGGCGGGCAGCTCTTTGGCGGGGAATCGACCGCCGACGAACAAACCGACCGAGACGGCGGGGTTAAGATGGCAGCCGGAAATATGACCAATGGCGAATGCCATGGTCAGTACCGTCAGACCAAAGGCCATGGCCACACCCAGCACCCCGATCCCCAGCGGAGAAGACGCAGCCAGGACCGCACTGCCGCAACCTCCCAACACCAGCCAGAACGTACCTAACAACTCAGTGACTGAACGTTTGAACAGAGACATGAGAGCGTCCTTGATAGGCTTCCTATCGAGACTGTATCGAGTGATGCATCCTGCACATTTACGACAGGCCCATCTCCAGAACCTTGGCTGATTACAGCAGGGTTTTGGTGGATTTCCAGCAGTCGGGAGGGGGGCAAGATCGTTCCCACGCTCTGCGTGGGAATGCAGCCCGTGACGCTCCGCGTCACTGGACGCGGAGCGTCCCTTGAGGCATTCCCACGCAGAGCGTGGGAACGATCATCATCTCGGCGACCGACAAACTTAATCTATGCCGACAAACCCACCCGTCTGGTGCTGCCACAACCGCGCATACAACCCGCCATGGGCCAGCAGTTCGGCGTGGCTGCCGGTTTCGGCGATCTTGCCTTTTTCCAGCACCACCAGCCGGTCCATGCGGGCGATGGTGGAGAGCCGGTGGGCGATGGCAATCACGGTTTTGCCTTGCATCAGGGTTTCCAGGCTTTCCTGGATCGCTGCTTCGACTTCCGAATCCAGCGCCGAGGTGGCCTCGTCCATGATCAGGATCGGCGCGTCCTTGAGTAGTACGCGAGCAATCGCAATCCGCTGACGCTGACCGCCGGAGAGTTTCACCCCGCGCTCACCGACGTGAGCATCAAAACCGGTGCGACCTTCGGAGTCCGACAGCAACGGGATGAACTCGTCGGCGCGGGCCTTGTGCACCGCCGCCCAGAGTTCGGCGTCGGTGGCGTCGGGTTTGCCGTACAACAAATTGTCGCGGATCGAGCGATGCAGCAGGGACGTGTCCTGGGTGATCATGCCGATGCGCTCACGCAGGCTTTCCTGGCCGACTTCGGCGATGTTCTGCCCGTCGATGAGGATGCGTCCGCCCTGCACGTCATAGAGGCGCAGCAGCAGGTTGACCAGGGTTGACTTGCCGGCGCCGGAGGGACCGATCAGGCCGATTTTCTCACCGGGCTTGATGGTCAGGTTGAGGTCGCCGATGATCCCGCTCTTCTTGCCGTAGTGGAAATCCACGTGCTCGAAACGCACCTCGCCACGGGTGACCGCCAGCGGTTTGGCCTGCTCGCGATCGGTGACGCTGACCGGTTGAGAGATGGTCTGCAAACCGTCCTGGACCATGCCGATATTTTCGAAAATGCCGGTGACCACCCACATGATCCAGCCGGACATGTTGACGATGCGGATCACCAGGCCGGTGGCCAGGGCAATCGCGCCGACGGTGATCAGCGACTGCGTCCACAGCCACAGGGCCAGGCCGGTGGTGCCGACGATCAGCAAGCCGTTCATGCTGGTGATGACCACGTCCATGCTGGTGACCACCCGGCCGGCCAGTTGGGCTTTTTCGGTTTGTTCCTTGATCGCTTCGCGAGCGTATTGCTGCTCGAAGTTGGTGTGGGCGAACAGCTTCAGGGTCGTGATGTTGGTGTAGCCGTCGACGATCCGCCCCATGAGTTTGGAGCGCGCATCGGAGGACACGACCGAACGTTCCTTGACCCGTGGCACGAAGTAGCAAAGGGCACTGATGAAGGCGACGATCCAGGTCAGCAGCGGGATCATCAGGCGCCAGTCGGCTTCGGCGAACAGCACCAGCGAACTGATCGCGTAGATCAGCACGTGCCACAGCGCGTCCACCGCTTGCACAGCCGAATCGCGCAGCGAGTTGCCGGTTTGCATGATGCGTTGGGCGATACGCCCGGCGAAGTCGTTCTGGAAAAAATTCAGGCTCTGTTTGAGCACATAACTGTGGTTCTGCCAGCGGATCAGGCTGGTCATGCTGGGGCTCAGGGTCTGGTGCACCAGCAGGTCATGCAGGCCGACAAAAATCGGCCGGAACACCAGGGCTACCACCGCCATCCAGGCCAGCTCGATCCCGTGTTCCTTGAAGAAATCGACGTTAGGCGTGCCTTGGGTCAGGTCGATGATGCGGCTCAGGTAACTGAACAGCGCCACTTCGATCAGCGCACCGATCAGGCCGACGAGCAGCAAGACGGCAAAACTCGGCCAGACCTGCTTCAAGTAATAGGTATAAAAAGGCAGAACCCGATCCGGCGGAGCGGCCGTCGGGGCCTCGCGGAAAATGTCGATCAGTTTCTCGAAACGGCGATAAAGCATCAGTTCTCCGCCCGCGCACGGGCTCTCCTTTGAACAGTGTGAGCGGCGCACTCCGGCAGCCGCTCAAGACTTCCTGTGTAGCTTAGTCGATGACTTTGGCCGACTTGATGAACACAGGGTCGGCGGGTACATCTTTCATGCCGCCACGGGTGGTGGTTTGCGAGTTGACGATGACATCTACCACGTCCATGCCTTTCACGACTTTACCGAAGACCGCATAGCCGTCACCGCTGTCGAGGAAGTCATTGTCCTTGACGTTAACGAAGAACTGGCTAGTGGCCGAATCAGGATTCGAGGTGCGGGCCATGGACAGCGTGCCACGGACGTTGTGCAGACCGTTCTTGGACTCGTTCTTGATCGGTGCCTTGGTTTCTTTCTGCTGCATTTGTTGCGTGAAACCACCGCCCTGAATCATGAAGCCTGGAATTACACGGTGAAAAATCGTGTTGTTGTAGAAACCGCTGTTGACGTAATCAAGGAAGTTCTTGGTACTGATCGGCGCCTTGACCGGGTCCAGTTCGATTTCGATCTGGCCGTTGGTGGTCTCCAGCAACACGTGCGGCGCCTTGGCGGGCGTGGCGGCCATCAGGTTGGCGGCAAACAGAACGGAGCCAGCGACGAGGGCGATTTTTTTCAGCATGGGTCAGTGATCCTGAGTGAGGTGGTGTCGACTGCGGTGAGAAACTCGAGCAGCGTTTGGTTGAATATTTCGGGTTGATCCAGCGGGGTGGCGTGGCGCGAATCGGCGATCACCACCAGCCGCGCATCGGGCAGCAGTTTTACATAGGTCTCTTTCAGCGAGACCGGTGTGTAGTCACGGTCGGCGCTGACGATGAGGGTTGGACAGGACACCTTCGAAAGTCGTTCCTGAACCCCCCAGCCAACGATTGCATCGAAGCTGGCGAGATAAGCATGTTTGTCGTTTTTTGCCCAGCGTTCGGCCATTTTTTGTCGCAAATCCGCCTGTTCCGGTTTCGGGAACAGCTTGCGTCCAAGCGCGGTGCCGATGGCGCCAAGACTGAGGACGCGCATCAGGCTCCAGCGCTTGAACCACTGCCAGTAATCGTCGCGGCTGCGCAGTTTGACCTCGGGCGCACTGTTGACGATGCACAGGCTTTTGAGCAATTGCGGCTGATCCACGGCCAGTTGAAAGCCGATCATGCCGCCCATGGAAAGTCCCACATAATGTATCGGGCCGAGGTTCAGGTGTTCAATGAGGGCGACCAGGTCGGCGCTGAACCCGGCGATGCTGTAGCGCTCGCGGGGTTTGTCGGAGCGACCGTGGCCGCGTACATCCGGGACGATCACCCGGTAGCGGGCCGACAGCGCCGGGATCTGTTTTTCCCAGTCCAGGGTGCTGGAGCCGAGCCCGTGGACCAGCAGCAACGGCGTGCCGTGGCCATATTCCTCATAGTGCAGGTTGCAACCTTCATGTTCGAAATAGGCCATGCATACACTCCTTGTCAGGCTTGTTCAGGGGCGGCGAAAGGTGCATCCAGCGGCGCGGTATCAAAGGTGCGCAGCAGTTCGATGAGAATCTGCGTGGCCGGACCCAAGGGTTTGTCCTTGTTCGAGTACAGGTAGAAGCTCGGGTTGCGGCTGCCGCCCTGGTCCAACGGTAGCAGCTTGAGCAGGCCTTCCTTGATTTCCCGTTCAATCATGTGCCGAGGCAACCAGGCAAAACCCAGGCCGCTGCTGACAAACGTTGCCGCGGTGGCCAGGCTGCCTACGGTCCAGCGCTGTTCCGCGCCGAGCCAGCCGACGTCCCGTGGTTGCTGCCGGCCAGAGTCGCGGATTACTACTTGCAGCTGGCTTTCCAGGTCCTGGAAATTCAGTTCGCGGTTGAGGCGGTGCAAGGGATGTTCGGGATGGGCAACTGCCACGAATTCGACGTCGCTCAATTCCGCGCCCAGGTAACCGGGAATGCTGAAGCCACTGATGGCCAGATCGGCCACGCCTTCGAGCAAGACTTCTTCCACACCCGACAATACTTCTTCGCGCAGACGCACCCGACAGCCACGGCTTTGCGGCATGAACGCGGTCAAGGCGCGAACGAGGCGGGCGCTCGGGTAGGCGGCGTCGACCACCAGCCGCACTTCTGCTTCCCAGCCTTGTTCCATGTGATGGGCCAGGTCTTCCAGCTGGCTGGCCTGTTTCACCAATTGCCGCGAACGGCGCAGCAGCACGCCGCCGGCTTCAGTCAGCACCGCTTTGCGGCCGTCGATACGCAACAGCGGCACGCCGAGTTGGTCCTGCATGCGCGCTACGGTGTAGCTCACCGATGATTGCGAGCGGTGCAGCGCTTCGGCGGCCTGGGCGAAACCGCCGTGGTCGACCACGGCCTGTAACGTTCGCCATTGATCAAGGGTCACGCGGGGCGCTTTCATGAATAGCTCCTCTTGTCCTAAGCTGGCAGTCCATATTGGAGACTGCTGAATGAAAAAGCTTTGTGGTGTGGTATCGGGTTGTGTGTTGCTGGCGGTGCTGCCGCTGACGGCGTTTGCCTATCCGATCGACGTTGAAAAACAGCTGAACGGCATGAGCATCGACTACAACGCGTATGACACGGATAGCGACATCGCCTCCATTCAGGTGAACAACTACGGCACCACCGATGCGGCCTGCAAGGTAGTTTTCAACAATGGCCCGGAAGCGCCACGCACCCGCAATATCGAAGTCGCCGCTGGTAAGCACAAAAATGCCACCGCCAAGTTCAACCGAAGCATCATCAAGATGCGTATCAAACTGACCTGCACCCCCAAATGACCTCAGGCGGAGCACGCCCGCCCGGCATGCTCCGCTTATAAACGAATTTATTGATGGTTTATAGCAGTTATTTGCGCTTTTTCATCGATTTAACTCTGTTTAACCTTCACTCCATCGTCTTACAACATTCTCAGATGGAGGCTACATCCCATGTCCCGCGTTCTGATCATCGAAAGCAGCGCTCGTCAGCAAGACTCGGTTTCGCGTCAACTGACCCAGACCTTCATCAGCCAGTGGCAAACCGCGCACCCGAACGATCAAATCACCGTTCGTGATCTGGCCGTCAACCCCGTGCCGCACCTGGATATCAACCTGCTGGGCGGCTGGATGAAACCTGCCGAACAGCGCAACGACCTCGAACAGGTTTCCCTGGAACGCTCCAACGAGTTGACCGACGAATTGCTGGCCGCCGATGTACTGGTCATGGCCGCGCCGATGTACAACTTCGCCATCCCGAGCACCCTCAAAGCCTGGCTCGACCATGTGCTGCGTGCCGGTGTGACGTTCAAGTACACCGACACTGGCCCCCAAGGCCTGCTCAGCGGCAAGCGTGCCTACGTGCTGACTGCCCGCGGTGGAATCTACGCCGGCAGCACCGCGGATCACCAGGAACCCTACCTGCGTCAGGTCATGGCGTTCATCGGGATCCACGACGTGACGTTCATCCACGCCGAAGGCATGAACCTGGGCGGTGACTTCCAGGAGAAAGGCCTGAGCCAGGCCAACGCCAAGCTTTCCCTCGTCGCCTGAGGCTTTAATCGCCAGATAATCCCTTGATGTTCAAGTGACCTGGCGCAACCCCTTCATGGCTTTACGCGCATCGACCTCCCTTTGCACTTGTTGCTCCTGAGTGCTGTAGCCCGATTGAACGCTTTAGCGAGATCGGGCTTTTTTTTGCCTGCGATTCAGGACTCGCGCACACACCCCCTGTGGGAGCGAGCCTGCTCGCGATAGCGGTGTGTCAGCCAATATCATTGTTAAATGTAACGCCGCCATCGCGAGCAGGCTCGCTCCCACAGGGGTTGTGTTGCCTGACAGGTCGCGATAGCTGGCAAAACCCGCTATCGTCGCCGCCATTCGAAACGAGGCGAGCATGGGCTATCTACTTTTTGTCACGCTGATCCAGGCGTTTTCCTTCAGTTTGATCGGCGAATACCTGGCCGGTCATGTCGACAGTTACTTCGCGGTGCTGGTGCGAGTGGTATTGGCGGGGCTGGTGTTCATTCCGTTGACCCGCTGGCGTTCGGTTGAGCCGGCGTTCATGCGCGGCATGCTGCTGATCGGCGCGTTGCAGTTCGGCGTGACTTACGTCTGCCTGTACCTGAGCTTTCGGGTGCTGACAGTGCCGGAGGTGTTGCTGTTTACCATCCTCACGCCGCTGCACGTGACCTTGATCGAAGATGCGCTGAACCGGCGCTTCAACCCGTGGGCATTGGTCGCGGCACTGGTGGCGGTGATGGGCGCGGCGGTGATTCGCTACGACCGGATCAACCCGGATTTCTTCATGGGCTTCCTGCTGCTGCAACTGGCCAACTTCACCTACGCCGCCGGGCAAGTGCTCTATAAGCATCTGGTGGCCCGCCATCCGAGCGATTTGCCGCATTACCGGCGCTTTGGTTACTTCTACCTCGGGGCATTGGCGGTGGCATTGCCGGCGTTTCTGTTGTTCGGCAAACAGAACTTCCTGCCCGAAGCACCGCTGCAATGGGGCGTGCTGATATTCCTCGGGCTGGTCTCGACGGCGCTCGGGTTGTACTGGTGGAACAAAGGCGCGTGTCTGGTGAATGGCGGGACGCTCGCGGTGATGAACAACCTGCATGTGCCGGTGGGATTGCTGATCAACCTGCTGATCTGGAATCAGCATGAAGAACTGGGGCGGTTGTTCCTCGGTGGATCGGTGATTTTGATGGCGGTGTGGATCAGTCGGTTGGGCGTCAGGCGAGAAGTGCTGCCGTTGCGGGAACGGGCATGACGGACCTGATCGCCGCCATCGAGCAGATCTACAAGCCCGCAGGTATGACGTTAACGGATGAAGCTTGGCGCGAGGAGGAGAGTGCCGAATACGGCGCCTGTCGCTTTAGCCTCAATGGCCAGGTGATTGTCTTCCGGGTGGCGAAAACCACGCCGACCAAGATCGGTCAGTTCGTTACGCTGTGGAAGCGGCCAACGCCGACCGGCGAAATTGCACCGCTCGACAGCGGCGATGGCGTCGCCTTTGTGGTGGTGAGCGTTGCTGATGAAACCCGTCACGGGCAGTTTGTGTTTGACCGGGAGATATTGGCGGCCAAAGGGGTCATGTCGATTGATGGTGAAGGCGGCAAGCGAGCGATTCGCGTGTATCCGCCGTGGTCCAGGCCCGTCGCTAAACAGGCAGTCAGGACGCAGCAATGGCAGCTGAAGTATTTCCTCGCGCTGGACCAAAGCGGTCATGCCGACCCCGTTCAGGTACGCCAACTCTTCAGAACATAGACACTAAACCCTGTGGGAGCGAGCCTGCTCGCGATGGCGGTGTGACAGTCAATATAGATGTCGACTGACACTCTGCCATCGCGAGCAGGCTCGCTCCCACAAGGGATTTACGGTGTTACATGACATGTTTTTCGGGTTCAGGAATATGGCTCGCGCCCAACATCGCCGGCAACAACCCCGCCCGCAAATCCCCGCCACTGGGCTGCTGATAAAGGCTCAAGCCAAACTCCGGCAACACCGCCAATAAGTAATCGAAAATATCCCCCTGAATCCGCTCGTAATCGGCCCACACGGTGGTGCGGGTGAAGCAGTAGATTTCCAGCGGAATGCCCTGGGCGGTGGTCTGCATCTGGCGGACCATGCAGGTCATGTTCGGCTGGATTTCCGGGTGACTCTTCAGGTATGCCAGTGCATAGGCGCGGAAAGTGCCGATGTTGGTCATGCGCCGACGGTTGGCCGACATTGTCGCTACGTTGCCCTGGGCTTCGTTCCAGGCCTTGAGTTCCGCCTGCTTGCGACTGATGTAGTCGGTCAGCAGATGCACCTGAGCCAGTTTTGCCTCTTCGTCGTCGCGCACAAACCGTACGCCACTGGCGTCGATGAACAGGCTGCGCTTGATCCGTCGTCCACCGGATTGCTGCATGCCGCGCCAGTTCTTGAACGACTCGGACATCAGGCGCCAGGTTGGAATCGACACAATCGTCTTGTCGAAATTCTGCACTTTGACCGTGTGCAGCGTGATATCCACCACGTCACCGTCGGCACCGACTTGCGGCATCTCGATCCAGTCGCCGACCCGCAGCATGTCGTTGCTGGTCAGCTGCACGCTGGCGACGAACGACAGCAGGGTGTCTTTGTAGACCAACAGGATTACCGCCGACATGGCGCCCAGCCCTGACAGCAGCAACAGCGGCGAACGGTCGATCAGCGTGGCGACGATGATGATCGCGCCAAACACGTACAAGACCATTTTCGCCAGTTGCACGTAGCCTTTGATCGAGCGGGTGCGGGCATGTTCGGTGCGCGCGTAGATGTCGAGCAGGGCGCTGAGCAGCGCACTGATGGCCAGCACCAGGAATAGAATGGTGAACGCCAGCGCTACATTGCCAAGGAAGATCAGGCTGGTCTTGCCCAGCTCCGGCACCAGGTGCAAGCCGAACTGGAGCACCAGCGAGGGGGTGATCTGCGCCAGGCGATGAAAGACCTTGTTATGCCGAAAGTCATTGATCCAGTGCAGCGCTGGCTGGCGACCGAGAATTTTGGTCGCATGCAGAATGAGGAAGCGCGCCACTCGTCCGAGGGCCAGCGCAACCACCAGCAATACCACCAAAGCCAGGCTGGAATGCAGGAGCGGGTGCTGATCAAGGGCACCCCAAAGGTCTTGGACGTTGAGCCAGAGCTGTTTGATATCCATGGGTAAAAACGGTTCTTCTGTAGGACGCGACGGGGCGATTAGAGCATTTAAGACGCTTTGGATGACGTTTGAGGACAAAAGACACAACAAAAAAACCACTGTTTGGCGCCGTTTGTATAAAGAAACTCGGCCTGAGCGCTCGAAACCGTTACCCTATGCAGCTGTTTTTTTGTATTTCTTCGAGGTAGCACCCGTGTTTTCCCAATTCGCCCTGCACGAACGCCTGCTCAAAGCCGTGGCCGAGCTTAAATTTGTCGAGCCAACGCCTGTGCAAGCAGCGGCTATTCCGCTGGCGCTCCAAGGGCGTGACCTGCGGGTGACAGCGCAAACCGGTAGCGGCAAAACCGCTGCATTCGTTTTGCCGATCCTCAACCGCTTGATCGGCCCGGCCAAAGTCCGCGTCAGCATCAAGACCCTGATCCTGCTGCCGACCCGCGAGCTGGCCCAGCAGACCATCAAGGAAGTCGAGCGCTTCGCTCAGTTCACCTTCATCAAGTCCGGCCTGATCACCGGCGGTGAAGACTTCAAGGTCCAGGCCGCCATGCTGCGCAAGGTGCCGGACATCCTGATCGGTACACCGGGCCGGATGATTGAGCAACTGAATGCCGGCAACCTCGACCTCAAGGAAGTCGAAGTGCTGGTGCTCGACGAAGCCGACCGCATGCTCGACATGGGCTTTGCCGAAGACGTCCAGCGTCTGGTGGAAGAGTGCACCAACCGTCAGCAGACCATGCTGTTCTCCGCCACCACCGGTGGTTCGGGCCTGCGCGAGATGGTCGCCAAGGTTCTGAACAACCCTGAACACCTGCAGTTGAACAACGTCAGCGATCTGAACGCCACCACTCGTCAACAGATCATCACCGCCGACCACAATCAGCACAAAGAACAGATCGTGAACTGGCTGCTGGCCAACGAGACCTATCAGAAGGCCATCGTGTTCACCAACACCCGTGCCATGGCCGACCGTATTTATGGCCGTCTGGTGGCGCAGGAATACAAAGCGTTCGTGCTGCACGGTGACAAAGACCAGAAGGATCGCAAGCTGGCCATCGACCGTCTGAAGCAGGGCGGCGTGAAAATCCTCGTCGCCACCGACGTCGCCGCTCGCGGCCTCGACGTGGAAGGCCTGGACCTGGTGATCAACTTCGACATGCCGCGCAGCGGCGACGAATACGTTCACCGCATCGGTCGTACCGGCCGCGCCGGCAACGATGGCCTGGCCATCTCGCTGATCTGCCACGGCGACTGGAACCTGATGTCGAGCGTCGAGCGCTACCTCAAGCAGAGCTTCGAGCGCCGCACCATCAAGGAAGTCAAAGGCACCTACGGCGGACCGAAAAAGGTCAAGGCCTCGGGCAAAGCCGTTGGCGTGAAGAAGAAAAAAGTCGACGCCAAAGGCGACAAGAAGAAAACCGGCGCCAAGGCCCCGACCAAGCGCAAGATCGCCAACCGCCCGAAGACCGACGCCCTGTCGCTGGTCAGCAAGGATGGCATGGCGCCGCTCAAGCGCCGCAAGCCGGAAGCGCCGGCTGCTGAATAAGCAGTTCTAGCGACCCATAAAAAAACCGGACCCATTTCCGGTTTTTTTATGCCTGGGATTCCTGAGCCGGATCAGCCCTCGGTTTTCTTCTCTGCGGAATCCAGCTCCTTCAATCGCTGATCGATCAACTGGCATTTGTCCGGCAGATCCTTGCTGGCCGTCCCCAGATCCATCTTCTGCAACTCGGCGTTGATCTCCTTGGCTTTGGCTGGGTTTTGTTCAGTGAGCTTGGCGACTTCCTTGGCCAATTGTTCGCGCTTGATGGTGGCTTCCTCGGGTGTGCAGGCCCAAGCGGGAAGGGCGCAGGCGAGGGTGGCGGCGAGGGTGAGTTTCAGCAGGGTTTTCATAGGTTGGGCCTCGGTTCCGGTTAAGGCGGGTTATCCGGTTGAGGGGTGGGATGTGGGAAAAGTTCAGTGACAGAGGCGGGCATCCTGTAAGGCGCCTCAGGCAAACGGCAGTAACTACAGAACACCACGCAACGGGAGCGAGCCTGCTCGCGAAAGCGGTGTATCTGTTGATATTAATGTTGCATGTTAGTCAGTCATCGCGAGCAGGCTCGCTCCCACAGGGGATTTGTGGTGTTCATGGGGGCTGTGTCCGGCCGGAACCAAGCCCCCGATGCCTCGACCCCTTAGGGTCTACCCTCCATGGCAGCAACTGGCCGAAGCCTTGTCCTCATACCGGTCGTGATGCCGCACCCATTCCATGATTTCCTCTTCATTACGGCCCTTGGGCGTGAGGTCGAGGTAGTTGTAGGCGCCGACCAGTAGGTCCAGCCCTCGGGCATAAGTGGAATAGGTGTGGAAAATCTCTCCAGCTTCATTGCGATAAAACACGCTGAGGCCGGGGAGTTCTTCTTCGGCGCCGTCGGATTTTTCGTAGTTGTAGGTGGCTTTACCGGCGGTGACGTCTTCTGCTCGGGCCGAGACGCCGAAGTCGTAATTGAAATCGCAGCCTTCTGACGACACCCAATCGAATTTCCAGCCCATACGCCGTTTGAAGGCCTGGAATTCGGTGAACGGTGCGTGGGAAACGGCTACCACGGCGACGTCATGATGGGCCAGGTGTTGATTGGCGCCGTCAATGTGGTCGGACAGGAACGAGCAGCCAGAGCAGCCTTCGTCCCAGCCTTTGCCAAACATGAAGTGGTAAATGACCAACTGGCTACGGCCGCCGAACAGGTCCGCCAGTTTCAGTTCGCCGTTCGGGCCCTGGAAACGGTAGTCCTTGTCGATTTTCACCCAGGGCAGGGCGCGGCGTTCGGCGCTGAGTTTATCTCGTTCTTTGGTGAAGGCTTTTTCGTGGGTCAGGTGTTGTTTACGGGCGGCGAGCCATTCTTCTCGGGAGACGACGGGATGATTCTGAATGTTCATTGGGATTCTCCTGCGGGATGCTGGGAGGTGACTTACACAACCTAGTCGTTTGACCTACGCCCTATTCGACATACCGCTGGTCGATGCTGTTCAAAACCTCGGCTGAACGGCTACGAACCGCGCCGGTCACAACCTATGAAGGCCATCTCACTTGCGGGCACCGGAGGTTGAATCAGGATGACGACTTATAACTGGGATTTGATTGAACGCTTACTGCATGAGGTGCAGAACGGCGCTGGCCACACTTTCACCCCTCGGCCCTACGCCGAGCAGTATGCGGCGGAGAAAGCGTCGAAAGGCGAGCCGTTCGAGAATCTGGATCACCTGAAAACGGTAGCTGGCGAGTACGAAAAGTTACTGTTGTTACGGGGCTATATCGAGCCTCGACCAGAAGATCAGGGTGGCAATGGCGAGAACTACATTTTGACACCTCGGGGCTCGAGTTTATTGAGCCTGATCGACAGCAGTATTCCGGGGAATGACCATCCGCGGCAGGTGTTGGATGAGCAGGAAGATGCACTGGATGAGGTGAGGTTTGATCAGATTGCGTCGAGGGCGCAGATTGCCTGACGATTACCCCAGAACCCC
>NZ_JBOBDO010000020.1:0-116767 GCF_050586665.1 Pseudomonas sp. ES4
CAGCCGAACGCAGGCTTCGCCAGCTGCTACAGGGAACAGTGGGGGGCGGTGAGAGTCATAGCCTGCGCCATGCCATTGATCGTATGGTTACCCCGGCTCAACGGATTTGATGGAGCAACATGCAAGCCAAACGATTGATGATGAGCGTCGCCGCGCTGCTGGTGCTGGCGGGTTGCGGTACTCAGCGCACGCAAGAGCCCCCGGCGCGCAAGCCTGCCGAGGTCAAGGCCGAGATCGTGCGCCTGCTGCCGGCAAAAACCACCGATCGCCAGGGCTGGGCGACCGATATCTACGTAGCATTTGCTGCCCAGAACATTTATCCATCCACCCAAAACCTGTGCTCGGTCCTGGCGGTCACCGAGCAGGAATCGACTTTCCAGGTGGACCCGCCGGTACCGGGCCTGGGCAAAATCGCCCGCGCGGAAATCGACCGCCGTGCCGACAAAGCCCACATTCCCGGCCTGCTGGTGAGCGGTGCGCTGCAGGTGAGTTCATCCAATGGCAAAAGCTACAGCGAACGGCTCAATGCGGCGCGCAGCGAAAAAGAGCTCAGCTCGATCTTCGATGACTTCATCGGCATTGTGCCCATGGGCCGGACGCTGTTCGGTGGGCTCAACCCGGTGCGCACCGGTGGACCGATGCAAGTCAGCATCGATTTCGCCGAGCAACAGGCGAAGACCTATCCGTATCCGGTGAACGGCTCGATCCGTCGTGAAGTATTCAGTCGTCGCGGCGGCCTGTACTTCGGTATCGCCCACTTGCTCGGTTATCCGGCGAGCTACAAACAACCGCTGTATCGCTTTGCCGATTTCAATGCCGGTTGGTACGCCAGCCGCAATGCCGCGTTTCAGAACGCAGTGAGTCGCGCGTCGGGCATACCGCTGGCGCTGGATGGTGACCTGGTTCGCTACGATTCGATCATGCCAGGCACCACGGAATTGGCGGTGCGCACCCTCGGCAAGCAACTGGGCATGCGCAATCCGACCATTCGCGACCAATTGGAGGAGGGCAAAAACTTCGAATTCGAGAACACCCAGCTCTATGCACGGGTTTTTGCCCTGGCCGAACAGGCGGAAGGTCGGCCATTACCGCGTGCGGTGTTGCCGGGGATTGTGCTGCAAAGCCCGAAGATCACCCGCAAACTCACCACGGCATGGTTTGCCAAGCGGGTCGATGAGCGCTATCAGCGTTGCATGGCGCGGGCCGGCAAGTGACCGAGCGCAAAAGACAGACGTAAAAAAACCCGGCTGATAAGGCCGGGTTTTTCATTGAGTACCACGGTAAAACCATTCATTTATACAGCGCGGCTTTCGATCAGACGGTCCGAACCACCTTCAGCGACGCGGTTCTCGATCAGGCGATCGGAGCCACCTTCAGCAACGCGGTTTTCGATCAGACGATCCGAACCACCTTCAGCGACGCGGTTTTCGATCAGACGATCCGAACCACCTTCAGCGACGCGGTTCTCGATCAGACGATCGGAGCCACCTTCTGCGACGCGGTTCTCGATCAGACGATCCGAACCACCTTCAGCGACGCGGCTTTCGATCAGACGATCGGAGCCACCTTCGGCCACACGACTTTCAATCAGACGGTCCGAGCCGCCTTCAGCGACAACCGGGTGAACAGAGGTAGCGGCGAAAGCGTTAACTGCGAAAACCGAGAAAGCAATGCTGAGGATAGTTTGGCGTTTCATGATGGTGTGCTCCGGGGTGTAGTTGTTTGGTGTGAGGCTGATGTTACGCCGCGGATTTTTTATGAGAACTTCATTGCCGTGATGGTGAACATCGACGGCAATGATAGGAAGGACGACTCACCCCACATGAGCGTGATGTTTCAGTTCCCCACCTCGGCCGCCATCGTGACCAGCGTTCGACGCCATGCTCATAGGCGAGCATGGCGCCACCGCCCCGTTATTCACCGGCTAGACTGGCCGATGACGAGTATTCGCTCGTCTGCTGACTCTATTTTCGTTTCGCCAGGAGCGCGCGATATGTACCAGCTATACGGACACCAGAATTCCGGCGCTGCCGCGATAGAAGCGGCACTGGAGCTGTGCGAAATCCCCTACCGCTTCATCGACGTTGAAACCTCTCCCGAGGCGACCCACGCGCTGGAGAAGCTCAATCCGCTCAAGCAGGTCCCGACCCTGCAATTGCCCGATGGCAGCGTTCTCACCGAGAGCGCGGCGATTCTGATTCACCTGGGTCTCACGTTCCCCCAATCAAACCTGTTGCCGAAAATCGCCGCCGAGCGGGATCAGGCCATTCGCGGCCTGGTGTACATCGTCAGCAATTGCTATTCGGCGATTGGCATCATCGACTACCCCGAGCGCTGGCTGGCCGAGACGGATGAATCGTCCAGGCAAAACCTCATGGCCGGCGCCCGCGCGCGACTGCACCGGAGTTGGGAGGTGTTTGCCGATCAGTTTTCGGGCGATTTGTATCTGGGCGACGAGACGCCGGGGGCACTGGATGTGCTGGCGGCGGTGGTTTCAAGATGGGCGGGCAGTCGCGAGTATTTACGCAGTGCAAGGCCCGGATTTTTCGCGTGGCTTACGCGCATTGACCGGCACCCGACATTGGCACCGGTCTTTGCGCGGCATTGGCCGGGTTGATCTATTCGCCGCGGATGTACTGCTCCAGCTGGCGAATCAATTCAGCCTGTTCGGCGATGGCTTCCTTGACCAGGTCGCCAATCGACAGCAAACCGATCAACTGGCCGTTTTCCACCACCGGCAAGTGGCGCAGGCGTTTGTCGGACATGATGCCCATGCAGGTTTCGACGGTTTGACGGGTGTCCACGGTGATCACCGGCGATACCATGATGTCTTCGACCGGTGTACCGACGGAGGAGCGGCCCTTGAGCACGAGTTTGCGCGCATAGTCACGCTCGCTGATGATGCCGACAACCTCGCCATTTCTCAGGACCGGCAAGGCGCCGACGTTTTTGGCGGCCATGACCATCAGGGCTTCCAGCACCATTTGATGCGGTGCAATGGTGTGGACCTCATGATTCTGTTCAGCCTTTAACTTCAGCAGTTGGGCGACGGTTTTCATGGCAGTTTCTCAGGTGTTGTCGTTGTCCTTGAAGAATCGTAGACACCGGCGCTGAGGGCAAGGCAGAAAGCGGCAGATAACGCTCAAAAAACGCCATTCAGCAGTTTTTCTTCGGTAAACCTGAAATTTTCCACAGTTATTCATTGATCCATGGGCTGACTCGATCCATGTGGGAGTGAGCCTGCTCGCGAAGACCGCGGGTCAGTCAATACAGGTGTCGACTGATACACCGCTTTCGCGAGCAGGCTCGCTCCCACAGGGATTGCATCCACCTCGCAGAGACGGGCTATCGCCTTGGATGACGCGTAGAATTGCGCCTTGAATCAAATCTTGAGGTTGCAGTGGTGGATTTACAGCGGGGCTTCGTCCTGACCCGGCATTGGCGCGATACCCCGGCCGGTACGGAAGTCGAGTTCTGGCTGGCGACCGACACCGGTCCCCAGCGGATCCGCCTGCCTCATCAACCCTCGGTGGCGTTCATTCCCGCCGCCCAGCGCGATCAGGCTGAAGCGTTGCTGCGCGGCGAAAAGAACGTCGAGCTGCGGCCGTTGGCGTTACTGGATTTCGAGCACCGCCCGGTACTCGGTCTGTACTGCCAGCAGCACGGTCAACTGATGCGTCTTGAAACCGCACTGCGCAAGGCCGGCGTCGACGTGTTCGAAGCCGATGTGCGCCCGCCGGAACGCTACATGATGGAGCGTTTCATCACCGCGCCGGTCCGGTTCAGTGGCACGCCGAACGCCGAGGGCCTGCTGCTCGATGCCCAGATGAAACCCGACCCCGACTATCGCCCTAGCCTCAGGCTGGTCTCCCTGGACATCGAAACCACCGCTCAGGGCGAGTTGTATTCCATCGCCCTGGAAGGTTGCGGCGAGCGCCAGGTCTACATGCTCGGTCCGCCCAACGGCGGCGACAGCGAGGTGGATTTTCAGCTCGAATACTGCGATTCCCGAACCCTGCTGCTGAAAAAGCTCAACGAATGGTTCGCCCGCCATGATCCCGACGCGATCATCGGCTGGAACGTCGTGCAGTTCGACCTGCGCGTGCTTCACGAACACGCCCGGCGGCTGGCGGTGCCGCTGAAACTGGGGCGTGGCGGCGAAGAAATGCAGTGGCGCGAACACGGGAGCCGCACCCATTACTTCGCCTCGGCCGCGGGCCGGCTGATCATCGACGGCATCGAATCCCTGCGCTCGGCGACCTGGAGTTTCCCCTCGTTCAGCCTGGAGAACGTCGCGCAAACCCTGCTTGGCGAGGGCAAGTCGATCGACAACCCGTACCAGCGCATGGACGAAATCAACCGCATGTTCGCCGAGGACAAACCGGCCCTGGCCAAGTACAACCTCAAAGACTGCGAGCTGGTAACGCGGATTTTCGCCAAGACCGAGCTGCTGACCTTTCTGCTGGAGCGGGCCAGCGTCACCGGGTTGCCGGCGGATCGCAGCGGCGGCTCGGTGGCGGCGTTCACGCACCTGTACATGCCGCTGATGCACCGCCAGGGTTTCGTCGCGCCGAACCTTGGGAACAAACCTGCGCAAGCCAGCCCCGGCGGGTTTGTCATGGACTCGCAACCGGGCCTGTACGAATCGGTGCTGGTGCTCGACTACAAAAGCCTCTATCCGTCGATCATCCGTACCTTTCTCATCGACCCGGTGGGCTTGATCGAGGGCCTTAAACATCCGGATGACAGCGAGTCGGTGCCAGGCTTTCGCGGTGCGCGTTTTTCCAGAACCCGGCATTGCCTGCCCGCCATCGTCGCCCGGGTCGCCGAAGGGCGTGAAACCGCCAAGCGCGAACACAATGCGCCGCTGTCCCAGGCCCTGAAAATCATCATGAATGCCTTTTACGGCGTGCTCGGTTCCAGCGGTTGCCGCTTCTTCGACACACGCCTGGCGTCGTCCATCACGCTGCGCGGTCACGAGATCATGCTGCGCACGCGACAGTTGATCGAAGCCCAGGGCCACACGGTGATTTACGGCGACACCGACTCGACCTTCGTCTGGCTGCGCCGTGCCCATGGTCAACAAGAAGCCGCACAGATCGGCCACGCGCTGGTGGATCACGTCAACCAGTGGTGGCGCGAGCATGTGCAGCAGCAATACGGTCTGGAAAGTGCGTTGGAGTTGCAGTTCGAAACCCACTACAAGCGCTTTCTGATGCCGACCATTCGTGGCGCCGAGGAGGGCAGCAAGAAGCGTTATGCCGGGCTTGTGACCCGCGCCGATGGCACCGACGAAATGGTCTACAAAGGCCTGGAAACCGTGCGCACCGACTGGTCGCCGCTGGCCCGGCAATTCCAGCAGGAGCTGTACCTGCGCATCTTCAATCGCAAACCCTATCAGGAGTATGTGCGCGACTACGTGCGCAAGACCTTGGCGGGGGAGTTCGACGATCGCCTGATCTACCGCAAGCGCCTGCGCCGCACCCTCGATGACTATCAGCGCAACGTGCCGCCCCACGTGCGTGCCGCGCGGATTGCCGATGAGTACAACGACCTGCAGGGCCGTCCGCGGCAATACCAGAACGGTGGCTGGATCAGTTACGTGATCACCGTCGCCGGGCCCGAGCCGCTGGAAATCCGCAGCGCGCCCATCGACTACGACCACTACGTCACCCGCCAGCTGCAACCGGTGGCGGACGCCATTCTGCCCTTCGTGGACGACGACTTTTCAACGTTGATTGGTGGGCAGTTGGGCCTGTTTTGAGTCCAGCAGCAACAACGTCCAGTCATCCAGGATGCCGTGGAAATACTGGTCCAGTGCTCGATGAAAGTCGCTGTTAGCGCCGGCAACCTGGGCGAACAGCGTCATGGAAGAGTGAAACTTGAGATCGTCGGGATGGCCGAATATGCCGGCGACCGAGCTTTTTTCGATGTTCAGCACCAATTGCGTGCAGGTGCGCAACCGTGAACCCAGCAGCGGATGATTGAGGTATGCCGCGGCTTCCTCTTTGGAACGAATGGCAAAGTGGCGGGACATCTCGCTGCCGCCCAAACCTGCGAATTGCGGAAAGATGAACCACATCCAGTGACTGCGCTTGTGGCCGGCGTTCAGCTCGGCCTGGACCCGTTTGTACACCGGGTCCTGTGCCTGGATAAAGCGTTGCAGATTAAAGGAATCGTCCTGATCAGTGCTTCTCATGCCGAAGCCCTCTGACAGACTGCGATGGCTCAGACCATGGCCAATCGCTGTTTGCGTTGTGGCGCGCGAAACGCCTGTTCCAGCGCCTCCAGATCCCCAGCCTCCAGTTGCAATTGCGCCGCTTGCGCATTGAGTTGCAGGTGCTCGGGGCGGACCGCTTTGGGGATGGCGATCACGCCTTCGTTACGCAGCATCCATGCCAGCGCTACCTGGGCCGGCGTCACACGGTGACGGGCGGCTATTTGCTTGAGCGTTATATGGTCCAGCATAGGCCCACCCTGACCGATCGGACAGTAGGCCATGAGCGGCATTCGATGCTGGCGGCTCCAGGGCAGCAGATCAAACTCGATGCCGCGCTCTTCCAGGTTGTAGAGCACCTGGTTGGTGGCACAGGCCGGTGAGGCCAGTTCCTCCAGGTCATCGACATCAAAATTGGAAACGCCCCAGCGACCGATCTTGCCTTCGACCCGCAGGCGTTCGAAGGCTTCGACCGTTTCTTCGAGGGGGTACTGGCCGCGCCAGTGCAGCAGGTAAAGATCGATGTAATCGGTATCCAGCCGCCGCAGGCTGCGTTCGCACGCCAGGGGAATCCCTTTGCGGCTGGCGTTGTGCGGGTACACCTTGCTGACCAGAAACACTTCATCACGCCTGCCGGTGATGGCTTCACCGACCACTTCCTCAGCGCCGCCCTCACCGTACATTTCAGCAGTATCGATAAGGGTCATGCCGAGTTCGATACCCAGGCGCAATGCCGCCACTTCCTGGGTATGCCGGGAACGGTCTTCGCCCATGCGCCAGGTGCCTTGGCCGATCACCGGTACATTGACGCCAGCCAGCTCGAGGGTGCGCATTCAAATCTCCTTATTTTGAATCGATGAGTACTCCTTCGGTTGGCAACAGAATACCCCGGTGGTTCCATCGACCTGTAGCAGCTGTCGAGCTTGCGAGGCTGCGTTCGGCTGCGAAGCAGTCGCCGAATCAAACAATGAGGTGTTTCAGGAATACCGCGTGCGCAGGAGTTGCGAGGACTTCGTCCTCGGACGCAGCCTCGTAGGCTCGGCAGCTGCTACATGATCGCATTGGGCCTTACTGGGTAGAAAACTTCATCACCGTGCTCTGGGCATAGGTCTTGCCCGGGTCCAGGCGCGTGGACGGGAAGTTCGGCTGATTCGGCGAATCCGGGTAGTGCTGGGTCTCCAGCGTGAACGCGCCCCAGTGCGGGTAGACCTTGCCAGCCTTGCCCTTGACCGAACCATCGAGGAAGTTGCTGGTGTAGAACTGCACACCAGGCTCGGTGGTGTAGAGCTGCAAGCGACGACCGGATTGCGGATCGCTGACCTCGGCGGCGAGTTGGCCCACATCACCTGCGGCGTTCAGCACCCAGTTGAAATCGAAGCCGCCCTGTTTCGGTTCGGCAAATTTCAACTGAGGGTGATCGGCTTTGATGTGCTTGCCAATGGCGGTCGGCTGGGTGAAGTCCATCGGTGTGCCAGCCACCGGGGCCAGTTCGCCGGTAGGGATCAGCTTGCCGGTGACTGGCGTGTAATGGCTGGCGTGCAGGGTGGCGAGCTGTTTCAGCACATCACCGTTACCGGCGCCGGCCAGGTTGAAATAGCTGTGATTGGTCAGGTTCAACACCGTGGCTTTATCGGTGGAAGCCTTGTAGTCGATGCGCAACTCGTTTTGCTCATTGAGGCTGTAGGTGACCTCGGTTTTCAGGTTGCCGGGGAAGCCCATTTCACCGTCCGCCGACAGGTAGGTCAGGGTCACGCCGACCGAATCCTTGCCGTTGCTCGGCTGGGCTTTCCAGACGTGCTTGTCAAAACCCCGGGGGCCGCCGTGCAGCGAATTGGAACTGTCGTTGAGCGGTACCTGATAGCGCTTGCCGTCCAGTTCGAAAGCACCGTTGGCCAGGCGATTGCCAAAGCGCCCGATGGTCGCACCGAAATACGCCGTGCCGCTCTGATAGCCCTGCACGTCATCGAAACCGAGCACCACATCGTCGAACTTTCCGTTTTTGTCCGGCACTTTCAGCGACTGCAAAATGCCGCCGTAAGTAATGACCGTGGCGGTCAGCCCATGGCTGTTGCGCAAGATGTATTGCTCGACGGGCGTGCCGTCATTGGTTTTGCCAAAGGCCTTGTGTTCGCTGGACAGGCCGGCGGCCTGGGCGGAGAGGGTGGCGATCATCAGAGACAGTCCAAGGGCGCAGAACGGGTATCGGGATTGAAGCATGGTTGACCTTCCTTTTTATTGTTTTTGACAAAGTAGTCATACTACTAATCGGTTTTTAATAGGAGCAAGGAAGGATTTATAGCTTATGCAGGCGATGTTGCAATTATAAAGTATGACTAATTTGATGGCGCCGCTTAACGGGTGCCAACGCTTGCGGACGGTCGGCACTGCACTTTTCCAGGATTCACGGCTCTACCCTTGGCCAGCCTGCGGCGAATCCCCACCGCCGGCCCATGCCCAAGTTCGATAACCCATGGCTCGAGTTTTACCCCGCACCACCCCGCGAATCCGCCGCCGTTGCCTGCTGTTGGCTTGCTTGTCGATGCTCGCCGCCTCCGGGTGCAGCCAGCAGCAGGGCCGCGACATCGTCAGCCAGTTCCGCGAAGGCAAACCCCAGGAATTTCTCCAGACCAGCGTCGACCGCATGGCGACCCTGGCGATGCGCGACAACCTCGACAGCCTCTACCTGCTGATGAGCAAGCTCTACCTGCGCAACCCGGACGAGTTGAAAAAATCCGGCTTCCTTGACGCCCGCACCGCGGGCAAACAAGTGCGCATGGCCATCGAACAGCAACAGCCGCTGCCGACCCTGGGAGGCAAAAAAGACCTGGCAGCGCTGAGTTATGCCATGAGCCCGGAGTTTCTCGGCGACCGGGTCGGTGCCTTCATTTATGCCATTGGCAGCATGCTCGTCACTGCGCACGGCAATCGGCTCGAGTTCTACATGACGGATGCGATCAACCCGACGTTCGTCAGCAATGCGGCCCGCAACATCGAGAAAGCCACCTGGATCCTCAGCCAGCGGCAAAACAGGAACGGCGAGCCTTTACTGTTCTCCAACGAAATCTCGGAGGAGGGCAGCAACCTGAGTTTTGCCGTGGAGTTCGGCAAGATCGTCGCCCGGCTGGACCTGCTGACGCAGATGCTGGACGAGCGCTACCGCCGGATCGGTTTGAATTACGCGCAGAGTTTGCTGTTCCTCAATTTCCTGCCAGTACAGTGAACCCCTTGTAGGAGTGAGCCTGCTCGCGATAGCGGTTTAACATTCAGCAATGATGCTGGCTGTGAGTCCGTCATCGCGAGCAGGCTCACTCCCACAGGGGGGATGTGTTTAGGGCATAAAGATAGATCGCATCGATATAAGTGGTTATAAGAAAAATCGCTATGCTGCGGGCCTGATTTTTCATGCGTTTTTGTGGGCGTGTTAATGGAATTCGGTAATTTCGGTTTAGTCGTGGCAGGTCTGGTGGTCGGCTTTATTGTCGGGATGACAGGCGTGGGTGGCGGCTCGTTGATGACCCCCATTCTGTTGTGGTTCGGTGTCAATCCGGCCACCGCAGTGGGGACGGATTTGCTGTACGCGGCGATTACCAAGTCCAGTGGCGTGCTGGTTCATCGAAAGAACAAGAACATCGACTGGGCCATCACCGGTTGGTTGACCCTCGGCAGCGTGCCGGCAGTGGCGCTGACGTTGTGGTTCCTGAGCACCTTGCAAACGTCCCCGGAGGCGATGAACGCGGTCATCAAACAGGCCTTGGGCTTTGTCCTGTTTGCCACGGCGCTGGCGATTTTCTTCAAGAAGCGCCTGCTCGATTTCGCCCACAAACGCGCGGGCGGTCATTACAACCCCAGCGGCAATCGCTTGAATGCGCTGACCGTGATCACTGGCCTGGTCCTCGGCACCATGGTTGCCCTGACCTCCATCGGCGCCGGCGCCCTGGGCACCGTTGCCTTATTCATTCTCTATCCGATGCTGCCGACCCGCCGCCTGGTGGGCACGGAAATCGCGCACGCCGTACCGCTGACCCTGGTGGCCGGCCTCGGCCATGCGAGCATGGGCAACATGGACTGGCACGTATTGGGTTACTTGCTGATCGGTTCACTGCCGGGGATTTACCTGGGCAGCCACCTCACTGGCCGCATCTCCGATGAAGTGCTGCGACCTTGCCTGGCCACGATGCTGGTGCTGATCGGGTACAAACTGGCCTTTTGATCGGGCCGCGGTTGCACAAACAAACCAGCTTGGCAGGCGCGCTCAGGGCCGAGTCAGAATTTCCAGCAGATGCCCGTCCGGGTCATCGAAGTAAACCCGTCGGCCGCCGCCGTAATCGTTGATCTCGTTCGGTCGTTGTTTGCCGGGGTCGGCCCACCAGGGTTGCTGTCGGGCTTGCAGGCGGGCGAAGGCCGCATCGAAATCCTCGTCACCGATCAAAAACGCGTAGTGCTGGGAGGCAATCGGCGGGTCATTGTCGTAGAAGTCCAGCGACACGCCATTGTCGAACTTGACGATCAGCATCGGGCCGAAGGGTTCGGGGCTGGGCAGGCCGAGGATGTCTGCCAGGTAGTGGGCTGATGTCTGCTTGTCGCGACACCAGACGATGGTGTGGTTCAACTGAGCGCTCATGCAGAGGTCCTCACGGCGGATCAGGGCGATGTTATTGATTTATGAGATTAGCTCAGGCTGTTGCGCAATGACCGCCCTGACCTAAGCTTGGGGCAGGCGAGACATATTGCGTGCGTCACCCGGAACGAACGCCGCGATGCGCAATCATTAGAGCGTGGATATCAAAAGGAGATGCGCATGCTCATCAGGTCTTTGACCCTGACTACCCTGCTGGCTTTCGCCGGCCCCTTGCTCGCTGCCGATGACGGCTCACCGCTGGACATGGAGAAGGGCAGGTCCCGGCCGTTGATTGTCATCGCGCCGAGCACGGTCGATCCCACGTGGGTCAGTCTGAAAAAGTCGCTGGATGAACCGGCCAATCGCAAGGGGTTCACCGAGCGAAACATGGTCCTGTACACCGTGCTTAATCTGATGGGCCAGCGCGAGGGCAAAGACCTGGGGCCGCAAGACACGGCGGCATTGATCCGTTCGCTCAAGTTGGGGGCTGGCGCCAAGAGCAAAGTCATCCTGGTGGGCAAGGACGGGGAAAAGAAACTTGAGCAATCGGGAACGATCGAGCTGAAGGAGATTTTCGCCGCCGTCGACCAATTGCCGGCGACGGAGCAACAAGCCACAGTGCCGACACCACCGCCGGTCACGGAAGCCGAACCGGCCAAGGGCGCCAAGGGAGCAAAACCGGGCAAACCGGCGAAGCCTGCCAAGCCGCCTGAAATGCCGGATGATTGAACTCGGCGGCTAAAAAAAACGCGTGTTTCGGGGGGGCGATGTACCGATTTCCATTGGTCTCGGAAGTTTCCTGCAAGTCCTGTCGGTGTTTATGAACTGGTTTCTGTCAGAGCGCACGGCTAGCCTTCGTCAGCCACCGCGAAATAGCGGTCGGACGTGGGAATCCGCGACACTGAGGGATCCAGGGACGTAAACACCAATGGCACAAAAAGGAGCCTCGTCTGTGAAGAAGTTCAGCAAGCATCCATCGCAAACCCCAAACGGTGCCGATCAACTCGATCCCGCGAAGCCGTGTGAAACCGCAAAAGGCGCCGTTACCCAAAGCCCCAGGCGTACCCCCACGACCCGGCAGGTTTTCACTGTTGCGCCTGGTGTCGACACGCTGACCCTGCTGAATCAGGCCTGCGAAAACCTTGCCTCCCTGAATGTCCTGATCGCGAACCTCGCCGGAAAACTGGAAGGTTCGAACCGCCAGCTGCTGCTGTCGATCCAGCAATTGGCGGCGGTCACCGAGTTGTTGGTGAATCAGGCGCGGGAAAATCTTGATCCGAGAAGTGGTGCGCCTGACGCTCAGCCGCCGACTCTGCATTGAGCTGACGCAGTAACGACAATGGGCGACCTCAAAGAGGTCGCCCATTTTGTTTGCCGCTGCGAGAAATCGCGTTTCTTGGCTACTTGGCCAGTGCACTCAATATCGTATGAGCAATCTTGATCCGCTCAGGGTTCGGGTAGTTTTTGTTGGCCAGGATCACGATGCCGATGTCTTTCGACGGCACGTACGCCACGTAGGCACCGAAGCCGCCCGTTGAACCGGTTTTGTTAATCAGCACGCTTTCCGGTTGAGGTTGCGGCGGGGTCAGCCACTGGACTTCGTGAGCCTCCATCGCCATCTGCGTCGAGTTACCCGCCAGCAATTTATCGAGGCTGACCGGATAGGGGTAGAACTCCCAACCCAGCCCCTGAGTCATATCGCCCACTTTGTAGTAGCCGGTATGCGTCGCGGCGATGGCCCGCTGCAGCGGATCCTCAAGGCGGGCCGGTTTCATGTTCGCTTCAACATAACGAATCAGGTCCGCCGCGCTGGTTTTGACGCCATAAGCCTCTGAATCCAGTGCCCCCGGCCCAACCCGTACAGGCTTGTCTTCCTTGTTGTAACCCTGGGCGTAAAGCCCCATTTGAGCTTGCGGCACCTTGAGGTAGGTGTGTTTGAGCCCGAGTTTCGGCAGCAGGGTTTTTTCCATCACGTCATCAAACGGCGCGCCGATACTCTGGGCGGCGAGGTAGCCGAACAACCCCAGGCTAGGGTTTGAATACTGCCGATGGGTGCCCGCGGCATAGGTCGGTTTCCACTGCTTGAAATAGCCGAGCATCTTGTCTGGTGCGTCGGCATCGTCGGGGAATTGCAACGGCAAGCCGCCGGCGCTGTAGGTGCCCAGTTGCAGCACGCTGATGTTATCGAACGCGCTGCCACGCAGATCCGGCAGCACGCTGCTGGCCTTGTCCGACAGGGACAGTTTGCCGGTGGCCTGAGCGTAGGCGACGAGGGTCGCGGTGAAGGTTTTGCTCACCGAGCCGATCTCGAACAAAGTGTTTTCGGTGACGGGTTGTGCGCTTTCTTTCGACGCCACCCCGTAGTTGAAGTAATGCGGCTTTCCGTTGACGGTCACGGCCACGGCAATTCCAGGAACGGCCTGGGCTTGCATGACCGGTTGTACGGCGGCATTCACCACCGTCTCGATTTGATCCTGTGCGACGCATTGGCCGGAGGCGAGCAGCGCCACGCAAACGGCGAGAATTTTCAGTCTGTCCATGTTGGTTGGGTCCGTCATTGATTCGATTGCGCGCCATTTTAGGGGGTTAACCGCTACGCTCCGAGCGGTTTTTGAACCCGGCCGCCCATAAGCGGGCCGGGAAGATTGCTAACAGGCCAGGCGCGACCGCTGAATCAACGCACCAGACACGGCCGCTTGTTATCGAATTTCCAGCCCGGAATCAGAAACTGCATCGCCACGCTGTCATCCCGGGCACCCAATCCCATGCCTTTGTACAACTCATGAGCCTTGGCCAACTGATCCAAGTCCAGTTCGACACCCAACCCGGGTTTCTTCGGCACCTGCACACAACCGTCAACGATTTGCAGCGGCGCTTTGGTCAGGCGCTGGCCGTCCTGCCAGATCCAGTGGGTGTCGATGGCGGTAATGTCACCCGGCGCGGCGGCCGCGACGTGGGTGAACATCGCCAGGGAAATATCGAAGTGGTTGTTGGAGTGCGAACCCCAGGTCAGGCCCCATTCATGGCACATCTGCGCCACGCGGACCGAACCCTGCATGGTCCAGAAGTGCGGGTCGGCCAGTGGAATGTCCACTGATTGCAACTGGATCGCGTGGCCCATTTCCCGCCAGTCGGTGGCGATCATGTTGGTGGCGGTTTTCAGACCTGTGGCGCGACGGAATTCCGCCATGACTTCACGGCCCGAATAACCGTTTTCCGCGCCGCACGGGTCTTCGGCGTAAGCCAGTACGTGATGCTGATCCCGGCACAGGGCAATGGCTTCCTTGAGTGACCACGCCCCATTCGGATCGAGGGTGATGCGCGCATCGGGAAAGCGTTCGGCCAGGGCGGTGACGGCTTCGATTTCTTGATCGCCACTGAGCACGCCGCCCTTGAGTTTGAAGTCCTTGAAACCGTAGCGCGCGTGGGCGGCTTCAGCCAGGCGCACCACGGCGTCGGCGGTCATGGCTTTTTCGTGACGCACGCGGAACCAGTTGTTGTCGGCATCCGGCTCGCTACGGTAGGCCAGGTCGGTTTCGTTGCGATCACCGACATAAAACAGGTAACCGAGCATCTTCACTTCATCGCGCTGCTGACCTTCACCGAGCAAGGCCGCGACCGGCACATCCAGATGCTGGCCGAGCAGATCGAGCAATGCAGCTTCCAGGCCGGTGACGGCGTGGATGGTGATGCGCAAATCGAATGTCTGTAACCCGCGACCGCCGGCATCGCGATCGGCGAAGGTCTGGCGCACTTGATTGAGGATCTTCTGATACGTGCCGATCGGACTGCCGACCACCAACGAGCGAGCGTCTTCGAGGGTCTGGCGAATGCGCTCGCCGCCCGGCACTTCACCGACGCCGGTATGACCGGCGTTGTCCTTGAGGATCACGATGTTGCGGGTGAAAAACGGCCCGTGGGCGCCGCTCAGATTGAGCAGCATGCCGTCGTGGCCGGCCACCGGAACAACTTGCATGCTGGTAATGACCGGGGCTTTGGCAGTTTCTTGTGCATTCATTTTCATGTCCTTCAAACGGATATTCAGGCTTGGTTGGGCGCTTGTTCGGCCAGTGCAACGGCAGGTGCGGATTTCGGTTTATTGCGTGCGGCGAAGACGATGATTGCGGCAATGATCGAGGTCGCGGCCAGGCCGTACAGCCCGCCCTGAATCGAACCGGTGCGTTCTTCCAGCAGACCGAAGGTGGTCGGCGCGACGAAGCCGCCGAGGTTGCCCACCGAGTTGATCAGCGCGATGACGCCCGCCGCGATCCGTGCGTCCAGATAGGCCTGAGGAATCGGCCAGAACAGCGACGACGCTGATTTGAAACCCAGCGCAGCAAAGCAGATCGCAACGAAGGCGAAGATCGGCCCGCCGGTGGTGGACATGAACATCCCGGCTGCTGCGATCAGCAGTGCCGCGGCGACCCAGGCTTGTTGATGCTTCCATTTGGCTGACAGCGAAGCGAAGGCGTACATGCCGACGATCGACAGCAGCCACGGAATCGAGTTGAACAACCCGACCTGAATGTCGCTCAGGTCGCCCATCTTTTTGATGATGCTCGGCAGCCAGAAGGTCGCGGCATAAATGGTCAACTGGATGAAGAAGTAGATCAGGCAGAACAGGATGATCTGGCGATCCTTGAGCAGCTTGCCCAACGACGGTTTGATCGGTGTCGCGGCTTCGCGGGCCAGTTGTTCGTCGTCGATAGCCTTGACCAGCGCGTCTTGTTCGGCGCGGCTCAGCCATTTGGCGTCGTGGGGTTTGGAGTCCAGCCAGAACCAGACGAACACGCACAGCCCGACCGAGAACATCCCTTCAATGAAGTACATCCATTGCCAGCCGTGCATGCCCAAACCGCTGATTTGCAGCAGTAACCCGGACAACGGGCCGGAGATCAGCGAAGCAATCGCCGAACCGCTGAGGAAGATGGCAATCGCCTTGCCGCGTTCAACGCCAGGCAACCAGCGGGTGAAGTAGTAAATCACGCCGGGGAAGAAACCGGCTTCGGCCACGCCGAGCAGAAATCGCAGGATGTAGAAGTGGGTTTCGTTCTGGATGAACGCCATGCAAGCGGCGACCAGGCCCCAGGTCAGCATGATGCGGGTCAGCCAGATTCGCGCGCCGACTTTTTGCAGGAGGATGTTGGAGGGGACTTCAAACAGCGCGTAACCGATGAAGAACAGACCGGCGCCGAGGCCGTAGGCAGCAGCGCCGATGCCCAGGTCATGTTCCATGTGGGCGCGGACGAAGCCGATGTTCACGCGGTCGATGTAGTTGACGATGAACATGATCACGAACAGCGGCAGAACATGGCGTTTCACTTTTGAGATGGCGGACTTGAGGACCGAATCGGCGCCATCGTTCATCCCGGATATGGATGTATTCACTGCGTTATCTCCCACTGATTATTTTTATGCGGGGGTGTGACTGGGTGTTGCGATGTTGATAGACATCATACAACTACGTTTTTTCGTCCTGCAAGTGCCTTCGTCCAACAAAATAGCGTTATTCATGAGATTTATTAGTCTTTCTGCCGAATGGATGAGCTTGGTTTCGATCGTTTAGGCTCGATTTGTTGAGTGTTGTCATACAAGTTGGTCGGCGCGTTTTTGCTGAGATTCCCGCCCGACGCAGTGCTACGATTCCGGTAGCCCTGCTTCCGGATGACCGCCATGCAAGAAGACCTCGACGCGCCTGCCCGCAAGCGCACCCATAACCTGGCCCATGACCTGGTCGCCAAACTGACCCAGAGCATCTTGCTCGGGCAGATGCTGCCCGGTGACAAGCTGCCGTCCGAGAACACGATTGTTCAGGAGCACGGCGTCAGTCGCACGGTGGTGCGCGAGGCGATCTCGAAATTGCAGGCGTCCGGTCTCGTGGAAACCCGCCACGGCATCGGCACCTTTGTTATCGAGCGAGCGCCGGAGCAGGGACTGCGGTTGAACGTCGATACCGCGCTGGGGGTGCGCAGCATTCTGGAGTTGCGCATGGGCCTGGAAACCCAGGCCGCCGCACTGGCGGCAACCCGTCGCACCGAGCATCAATTGGCGCAGATGCGCGAAGCGCTGGACGACTATCAAAGCCTGCTGGCCAACAACGACAGCTGCGTCGAAGCCGACAAGCGTTTCCACTTGCTGATCGCCGAAGCTACCGGCAACGTGTGCTTCAGCGAAATCATGCAGCACCTGGGCAGCGCCATGATCCCGCGCACCCGCGTCAATGCCGCCGAGCGCGGCGCAGTAGATTTGAGCAAGCTGGGGCAACTGGCCAACCTTGAGCACGAGGCCATTCTCAATGCGATCAAACGCCAGGACCCGGATGCGGCGCGGGCGGCCATGTGGCTGCACTTGACCAACAGCCGCGACCGGTTTTCGGCCGATGGCTGACCACCGTTTGTCTACTCGATAGCACCGCATCCGCGGCCCTGATTCCAACGAATACGGCCCAGATTTGCTGGTCCTCATCAGTGAGGTGCGTCATGGCTAACGATTCGATGTTCCGGGGCGCAACGCCCAACACCGACCCCACTCGACCCATTTCCGGTACCGACGAGCCGCGCATGGACCACGACGCGCCACCCGGCATGGACCCTTCGCGGGACCCGACCGAGGTCGACATTGATCGACCTGAAGACTGGATGGACCCTGATGCCGCCGAGGACGTGCCTCCGCCAGATGAACCAACTCCGCTGTCCGATGACAGGCGATAAAGAGAAACCCGGTCATTGCGCCTGATACCAATCAGTTAAGAAACGACACAAAGTTTGCATTGCTGCGCCGTTTTTTTTGTGCACGACAGGTCCGGATCAGGCCTCGGTGACTCGAGCAACCACCGGCCTGCGCTCCAGATTCAATGCCAACACGCTGACCAGCACCACCAGTGCGCCCGCAACGATCATCAACGTCGGCCGCTCGCCCAGCGCAAAAGAGGCAATCGCCATGGCGGTCGGTGGAATCAGATACAGCGTCATCGTCGCGCGGCTCAGATCCACATGCGTCAGCACATAGGCCCAGGCGAGATACGCCAGGGCACTTGGGAAAATGCCCAGCCCAATGACGGCCAGCTGCACTTCAACCGGCGCGGTGATGACCTGGCTCACCAGCCCCGGGAGATAAACCAACAGCAGCAGCGTCCCGAACCAGACCGTGTAACACACCAGCGTCAGCCCGTCGTAGCGCCGCGAGTAGTGCTTCTGCAAGGCAAAGTAGAAACTCCACGACACCGCGGCCAACAGGATCAACAGACCATGGGCGTCGATGCTCCCCAGTCCATGATCCCCGGCCACCACAATCACCACGCCGATCAACCCCAGAAAAACGCAGCCCCAGCGCCACGCGCTCACCCGGTCCTTGAACACGAAACGCGCCAGCAACGTGCTGAACAACGGCGTCGATTGCGCCAACACACTGGAGGCGCCGGCGCTGACACTTTGCTGGCCGAAATTCAGCGCTACATGGTGCAGGCTCACGGCAAAGAAACCGAGCGCGAACAGCAATGGCAGGTCACGAGTTTTCGGCAGGTTAATGCCTCGGAACACCGCGACCACCGCCATGAATGCCGACGCCAGCAGAAACCGCAGCAAGGCCAGATGACCAGGCTCATAGGCCTGCAAACCGATGTGAATGCCAGTCGGTGAGTAACCCCAGCAGCCGACCACAAATGCCATGGCCAGGAAGATTTTGACCGGCGAACCGGGGGAGGGCGTGAGTAGCTTCATGATCGGGACCTGTAGGCGGATGCACCCAGTATCAGAAGCCTGACTGTTCTCCACAACTGACTTATAGTGCGTCAACTCTTCACTTTAGGTGATGTATGGAGCTGGCACAGATACGCATGTTCAAGACCGTTGCCGAGGTCGGCAGCATCGCCCGGGCGGCCGAGTTGTTGCATTGCGTGCCGTCGAATATCACGGCACGGCTCAAGTCCCTGGAAGCGGAGCTGGGTGTCGCGCTGTTTCTGCGCGAGGGCCGAGGGCTGCGAATCAGCCCGGCGGGGCAAACCTTCCTGGCATATGCCTCAAAAATTCTTGCCCTGACGGCGGAGGCCAAGCGTGCGGTGGACCCTTCGGCCGAGCCCTCCGGGCCGTTGCGCATTGGCGCCATCGAGTCGTCGGCAACCGGCCGATTGCCGCGTTTGCTGGCGAAATTCCACAAACGTTTCCCCGGCGTTGCGTTGGAACTGACCACCGGCACCTGGGGCCAATTACTCGACGACACGCTCAATCACCGGCTCGACGGCGCGATCGTTGCGGTGGATGTCGAGCGCTCACACCTCAAGCGCACGCCGATGTACCGCGAGGAGCTTCTGTTGATCGCCTCGAAGTCTCTGGGGCCGGTACGGGACATCGCGGATTTGCAGGACAAGACCGTGTTCATGTGGCCCCAGGGCTGTCCCTACCGGGCGGCGCTGGAGCATTGGTTGCTGCGGCAGGGGCAGGCGTTGCCGATTGTCAGCCTGGCCAGTTACGGGGCGATTGTCGGCTGCGTCAGTGCCGGTGCGGGTGTCGCGCTGGTGCCAAAAGGCGTGTTCGATCAGTACGCCAAAGGGGCAGGTTGCGCGGGGTATGAGTTCCCCGAGCTGACAGCGATCGACAACCTGTTTTACTGGCATGAAAACGCCGGGGTACACCCGGCGCGGGAGGCGTTTGTGGGGATGTTGCGCGAAGAGTTCGCTTGACTCGTTACCTGTGGGAGTGAGCCTGCTCGCGATAGCGGTTTAACATTCAACAACAATATTGGCTGTGATTCCGTCATCGCGAGCAGGCTCGCTCCCACAGTGGGGGGATCATGTGACACTCACATCCCGCATCAACAACCCAAACTCCAAATCCACCGCATCCGGAATCGGTAAGTACACGGTGTGCCCATCCCCCGGTGCCACTTCGACAGGCTCGCCCCTGACGTTTTGCAGTTGATGCAAATCGAATTGGAAGTTGCCCTTGGGTGTCATCAGTTCCATATGGTCGCCCAAACCAAATCGATTCTTCACCTTGATCTCCGCCATCCGGTCACGCCGCTCGCCTGTCAGCTCGCCGACAAACTGCTGGCGCTCCGACACCGAGCTGCCGTGCTGGTAGTTCTGGTATTCGTCATGCACGTGCCGCCGCAGAAAACCTTCGGTGTAGCCGCGCTGGGCGAGGGATTCCAGATCCGTCATCAGGCTGCGGTCGAACGCGCGACCGGCCACCGCGTCGTCGATCGCCCGGCGGTAAACCTGGGTGGTGCGTGCGCAATAAAAATGGGATTTGGTCCGGCCCTCGATTTTCAGTGAGTGCACGCCCATTTGCGTCAGGCGCTCGACATGCTGCACCGCGCGCAGGTCCTTGGCGTTCATGATGTAGGTGCCGTGTTCGTCTTCGAAGGCCGGCATCAGTTCGTCGGGCCGATTGGCTTCCTGCAACAGGAACACCTGATCGGTCGGGGTGCCGATGCCCAGGGTCGGTTCGGGCTGGAAGGTCTGCACGATTTCGCCGAGCTGATTTTCCGTAGCCTCTTGCGCCGAATATTTCCAGCGACAGGCATTGGTGCAACTGCCCTGATTGGCATCGCGCTTGTTCATATAGCCTGACAACAGGCAGCGACCGGAATACGCCATGCACAAGGCGCCATGGACGAACACCTCCAGCTCCATGGCCGGGACTTGCTCGCGGATCTCGGCAATTTCTTCCAGGGACAGCTCTCGCGACAGGATGATCCGGCTCAAGCCTTGTTGCTGCCAGAACTCGACACTGGCCCAGTTCACCGTGTTGGCCTGTACCGACAGGTGAATCGGCATCTGCGGATAATGCCGGCGGACCAGCATGATCAAGCCCGGGTCGGACATGATCAGCGCGTCCGGCGCCATCGCAATGATCGGCGCCAGATCCTTGAGGAAGGTTTTCAGCTTGGCGTTGTGCGGGGCGATGTTCACCACCACATAGAAGCGCTTGCCTTGAGCCTGGGCTTCGTGAATGCCGAGGGCCAGATTGGCGTGATCGAATTCGTTGTTGCGCACCCGCAGGCTGTAGCGCGGCTGACCGGCGTACACCGCATCGGCGCCGTAGGCGAAGGCATATCGCATGTTTTTCAGGGTGCCGGCGGGGGCCAGCAGTTCTGGAGGCAGGAGAGTCATGGCAGCGTCGGTCACAAAAGCCGCCGAGAGTAAGCGGCTTGTCCGCGGAGTTCATTGATCTGGATCTATGCTTGATGAACAAACGGATGGCACTCGCGCGAACCGTGGCGGACTAAGCATCAGGGCGCGGCATTGTGTCCTTGCGGACTGACATGGATCGGACATGAACGAAGAGACAGTACAAAACAAATCACTGGTGATCTTGCTGGGGCTGGTCACTGCCGCCTTCATCTGGATTTTGCTGCCGTTTTACGGCGCGGTGTTCTGGGCGGTGATCCTCGGCATCCTTTTCGCGCCCCTGCACCGACGACTGCAATTGAAGTTCGGCTGGGAACGCAATCTGACATCGTTGTTCACCCTGAGCATCTGCCTGGTGATCGCGATTCTGCCGGTGATTGCCCTGAGTATCTTGCTGGTGCAAGAAGGGGCCTCGGTCTACAACCGCATCGAAAGCGGCGAACTGGACATCGCCGGGTATGTGACGCATTTCAAACACAGCCTGCCGCCGTATTTCCAGCACTTGCTCGATCGGGCGGGGGTTGGCGAGCTGGACGGGCTGCGGGAAAAAATCATCAAGAGTGCGGTGACCGGCAATGAGTTTATCGCCACGAAGGCGTTCAGTTTTGGCCAAGGCACGTTCGAGTTTGTGGTGAGCTTTTTCATCATGCTCTACCTGCTGTTCTTCTTTTTGCGTGACGGTGCCGAACTGGCCCGCAAAGTGCGCGCTGCCGTGCCGCTGCAGGACACCCAGAAACGCCGTTTGCAACTCAAGTTCAATCGGGTGGTTCGAGCGACAGTGAAGGGCAACCTGTTGGTGGCAATCACACAGGGTGCATTGGGCGGTCTGATTTTCTGGTTTCTGGATATTCCGAGCGCGTTGCTCTGGGCGGTGTTGATGGCGTTTCTGTCGCTGTTGCCAGCGGTGGGGGCGGGGATTGTCTGGGCGCCGGTGGCGGCGTTTTTCCTGTTCGCCGGTTCGATCTGGCAGGGCGTGGTACTGGTGCTGTTCGGGATCTTTGTGATTGGCCTGGTGGATAACGTGCTGCGACCGATTCTGGTCGGCAAGGATACCAAGATGCCGGACTATCTGATCCTGATCTCGACCCTGGGCGGTCTGGCGATTTTCGGCCTCAATGGCTTTGTGATCGGGCCGCTGATTGCTGCGCTGTTCATGTCGAGCTGGGCAATCTTCATTGAAACCAAACCGCGGGTGCAGCTACCTTAAACGCTGATCTGGCCTTGGCCGAGACGTTGCGACAGGGCCTGGGCGGCTGGCAGCGAGGTGAGCGGGCCGCTGATCGGTTCGCCGTCCTGCACCAGGTACCAACAGGCAAGCAATCCCAGCGCTCTGAGCGGTGCGGGAACGGCGCTGCCGATAACGGACATGATCTGAACCTGGGACATAAGTACCTCCATCAAACGTTGGAGCTACCTTACGGACCGAGCGCCTGATCGGACAATCAACGCTTTCGATAGTCGTCATTGATACCAATGAGGCTTCGCTTCAGTCGACCACCAGATCCAGCATATGAACCACTTCCTGCTCGTTGAGCAGGCCTTTGCGCACCAGGTTTTCTGCCAGCAGCGAAAGAAACTTGGCGCTGCGATGGCCTTCAAGGTGCTTGAGTTCGGTCAATGCGTTGTACACCTTGCTGGAAGTGCACAAGCCGACAATACGGTGCGGGTTTTGCGTGGGCATAAGGTCGTCCTTGTTTTTATCAACCTGTTGTTAACGGACAAGTCCTAGAGTGCGGACCCGACATGACATAAATATGACCGTTTTCCCCAGCACGGGGGAAGGATGGCGAGTCAATCTTGCCAATTTTCGCCGCAAAGACTGTCCCGACAGCGACCTTGGCGAGATTTATCCAGACCTCTGCCGACGGACGGTCACAAAAAAGGCCCCGCTGTTGAGGCGGGGCCTGCTGATTCCGTTACCAGCGGCCATAACCGCGGGGAGGGCCGTAGTAACCGCGCGGTGGACCGTAATAACCACGGGGCGGGCCGTAATAAACCGGCGGTGGGCCGTAATAGACCGGTTGCTGCACGTAGACCGGTGCTGGCTGGTAATAAACCGGAGGTGGGCCGTAGTAAACCGGTTGTGGCTGAGCGTAAACCGGTTGCTGTACATAGACTGGGCGGTTGCTGTTGATGAGGGCTGAACCAACGATGGCTGTGCCAACGATCGCACCAAATACCGCCGGTCCTTCCCAACCGTGACCGTGGTGACCGCCGCCAGCTTCTGCCTGCCCTGCGATAGCAAGAGCACCGACCAGCAAGGCTACTGTGGGGATTTTCCGGATCATGATAGTTCCTCGGTTCTTCGCCCCGGCGCTTGTGTCTGCAATAGACCCAAGGATTGTCGCGGGGATACTTCTAAGACAGCGTTTTTTTCAAAATCAGCACAGCCGTTGGGTAAATTTTGTGTAAGGTCTGCACTAGCATCTTTACAGTCTAGAGATGCCGCGTGCATGCACGCCGTTATGATCGATCAGACCCGATGGATTGGCTAATCCCGTCCATCTGAAAGTGCTACTCAAGGAGATTTTTCATGCAGATGAACCCCGACAGAGACACCCAGCTGTGCATGTCGCTTTCCGCACGCCCCGGGAACTTCGGCCTGCGGTTTCACAATCATCTGTATGAGCAACTGGACCTGAATTTTTACTACAAGGCCTTCAGCAGTCAGGATCTGCCAGGCGCCGTTGGCGGCATTCGCGCCTTGGGGATTCGTGGTTGCGGCGTGTCGATGCCGTTCAAGGAGGCGTGCATTGCGCTGGTCGATGAACTGGACCCCTCCGCCGCGGCCATTCAGTCGATCAACACCATCGTCAACACTAATGGCCATCTCAAGGCTTACAACACTGACTACATCGCAATCGCCCAGTTGCTTGACACCCATCAGGTGCCGAAGGAATTGACCTTTGCCCTGCGCGGCAGCGGCGGCATGGCCAAGGCGGTGGCCAGTGCCTTGCGCGATGGTGGCTACAAAAATGGCATGATCGTTGCTCGTAACGAGCGTTCCGGACGGGCATTGGCCGAGTCGCTGGGCTATCGATGGCAAGCGGAGCTGGGCTCGGAGCGGCCGCAGATGTTGATCAACGTCACACCGATTGGCATGTCCGGCCCCGAGGCCGATCAGTTGGCATTCGATGCTGAATCCATCGCTGCTGCCGAGACGGTTTTCGACGTGGTGGCAGTCCCCTCGGAAACTCCGTTGATTGTGCGCGCTCGTGCTGAAGGCAAGCGAGTGATCACCGGTTTGGAAGTGATCGCGATCCAGGCGCTGGAGCAGTTCGTGCTGTACACGGGCGTGCGGCCGACCGCTGAGCAGTTTCACAAAGCCGTGGAATTTGCCCGCAGTGGCCTTGGCTATCCTGCTGCCCCGCAAGCGAAACCGTGACTGGGGTGACTCATGCATCCTGCCATTCTTAATCTGGATCAGGCCGAACTTGAGCCGCTGCCCGAAGCGTTTGCGCCGACGGGAGACACCGCCGACCGCTATCGGCAACGGCAGGCACGCATCGGCCAGCAACTCGGCGCGCAGAAGCTGGGTTATCGCCTGTACGCGCTGGAACCGGGGATGCGTGGCAGCCCGTTTCACAGTCATCGGGTCAACGAGGAGATGTTTTACATCGTGGCCGGGGAAGGGGAGATTCGCTTGGGCACCGAGCGTTTCCCCATTCGCGCCGGAGATGTCATTGCCTGCCCGCCGGGTGGCCCTGAAGCCGCGCACCAGATCATCAACACCAGCAACGCTGAACTGCGCTACCTGGCGGTCAGCACCCAACAATCACCCGAGATTTGCGAATACCCGGATTCCGGCAAGTACGCGGTGATGGACGACTTCAAGGTCGACGCCGAGGGCAATGCCTCGGGCTTCGTCGCCGTCGCCCGGCCGGCCGACGGCGTGGATTATTGGGACGGCGAGTAGCGCAGGGTTATTCGAGGCGGGCCAGGCGCTCTTCCAGCGCTGCAATTCGCGCCTCGAGCTCTTCGATCCGCTCAACCGATACGCCAGCACCCGCGCCACGTTCGGTCGGGTTCTGCCGTGCCGCCAGGATCACTTCGATGTCCGCCGGGTCGCCCAAGGCGTGCATGTAGCGGTCTTCACGCTGACCGGCCTGGCGCGGTATCAACAGCGCCAGACCGCGAGCGATCAAGCGTTCCAGTTGATGCACCACCTGTTCGGCATCTTCGAAGTCATGCATGCGGCCGCTGCGGGTCAGCAGTTCATTGACCGTTTGCGGACCGCGCAGGAACAGCAGCCCCGCAAGAATGACTTGAGCCGGCACCAGTTCCAGGGCCTTGTCGACTTTGTGTTCCCAGCGATCCGCACGGCTGCCCATCACCAGTTTGGTAAAGCCGCGGCCTTCGAGCGCGCGCAGGCTTTGGCCGACCTGACCCTGGGTCAGGTTCATCACCGGCTCGCGGCTGGTTTTCTGGTTGCAGGCAATCACCAGCGCATTAAGGGTTAGCGGATAGGTTTCCGGACTGGTGGCCTGTTTCTCGATCAACGAACCCAGAATGCGGATTTCCGTGCTGTTGAGTCGCGGTTCGTCGAAGGTCGTTTCTTGCTCGGTGCTCATGATTGTGTATTCCTTCCCGGATTCATGATTTTCTCCTGCTGGCATGCACTTTAGATAGACGTGTGCCAATGGCAACTGAATTCGTCGCCGCCCCTTGGCAATGGTCACAAAACCTAAATCAATCTGTTACGCCATCTTAACAATCAGACGTGCACCGTATGCATGACTGCAGATGACTGCGGTTCATCACGGGTACGGCGAAAACTCCTATCGACGACGTCACCGGCCTTATTAATTGTGCAGTGGAGCAAGACATGAAGCTGACGTGGGTATCGACCCGCAATAATGCGCTGATCGGCGCGCGCCCGATATGACCGTACTGGTCACCGGCGCCGCCGGTTTCATCGGGTATCACACGGTCAAGCGCTTGTGTCAGGAAGGTCTTGAGGTGGTCGGTATCGATAATCTCAACGACTACTACAGCGTGGAACTCAAACACGCACGGCTCAATGAACTCAAGAATCTGTTGGGCTTTCATTTCCAGGCACTGGATATCGTCGACAAACCCGCCTTGATGGCTTTGTTCAAGGATCACGGCTTCACAGAGGTTATCCATCTGGCAGCCCAGGCGGGCGTTCGCTACTCGCTGGACAACCCGGACGTGTATGCGCAATCGAACCTGACCGGTTTCTTGAATGTGCTGGAAGCCTGCCGGCACCATCGCCCCGAGCATCTGATTTATGCATCGAGCAGCTCGGTGTACGGCACCAACAGCAAAATGCCGTTCAGCGTCGAAGACGCTGTCGATCATCCGATTTCGTTGTATGCCGCCAGTAAGCGTGCCAACGAGCTGATGGCCCACAGCTATTGCCATCTGTTTGGCCTGAAGGCCAGCGGCCTGCGTTTTTTTACCGTTTACGGACCTTGGGGGCGCCCCGACATGGCGCTGTTCAAATTTACCGACGCGATCCTCAACGGCAGGCCGATTGACCTCTACAACCAAGGCCAGATGTCGCGCGACTTCACCTACATCGACGACATCGTCGAAAGCATTGCGCGCCTGTGCCCGAGACCGCCGTTATCGGACGGCCCTGGCGATGGCGCCAACCGGATCTTCAACATCGGGCGCGGCACGCCAGTGGCGCTGCTGGATTTCGTCGAGTGTCTGGAGTCGGCATTGGACAGGAAAGCCCGGCGCAACTTCCTGCCGCTGCAGGCTGGCGATGTGGTCAAGACCTGGGCGGATGTGTCGGCATTGGCGCAGTGGGTTGATTTCCGTCCTCAAGTGACAGTTGAAGCCGGCGTAGCCGAATTTGTGAAGTGGTACAGCCACTTTTATCAGAGATTAAACGTCGGCCCTTGATCATGAAAATCCAGGGAAATAGGGGCCTCTATGAGCCAAGACATATTTGTATCCGTCCTGATTCCGGCAAAGAACGAGGCGAGCAATCTCAAATTGCTGCTCGAAGAAATCCGTATTGCACTGGCCGATGAGGCGTATGAAATCATCGTCGTGGACGATGGCAGTACTGACGCTTCCTTGCAGGAGCTACGGCAGACGCGGCACAGCGGCCTGAGTACGTTGCGTATCCTGCGCCATGAGCGTTCGCTGGGGCAGAGCACTTCGCTCTACCATGCGGCGCTTGTCGCCCGGGGCCAATGGCTGGCCACGCTCGATGGCGACGGTCAGAACGACCCGGCGGATATCCCCGGCATGCTGGCATTAGTGCGCAGCGAGCAGGGCCGCGTCGACCTTCAGTTGGTGGCCGGGCACCGGGTCAACCGTCGCGATACCGCGAGCAAGCGCTGGGCCTCGCGTTTTGCCAACGGGTTGCGCAGCCGGATGCTCAAGGACCAGACGCCGGACACCGGCTGCGGGCTGAAACTGATACAGCGGGCGGCGTTTCTGCGCTTGCCGTACTTCGACCATATGCACCGGTTCATTCCTGCGCTGATCCAGCGTCATAACGGCCGGATGATCACCCATCCGGTCAACCATCGGCCCCGCACGGCCGGGGTATCCAAATACGGAAACATCGACCGGGCCTTGGTGGGCATCCTCGATCTGATCGGCGTCTGGTGGCTGATCAGGCGCACGCGCCTGCATGCCCGTGCGCAGGAGATCGAAGGATGAACCTGTCTCGCGAAACCCTGTGGCTGGTGGTCGGTTTCAGTGGCCAGATCGCCTTCACCGGTCGCTTTGTCCTGCAGTGGCTGTACAGCGAATACAAGAAACGCAGCGTGATTCCGGTGAGCTTCTGGTACCTGAGCATCGTCGGCAGCGCGCTGCTGTTCGCTTACGCCATTTACCGACAGGACCCGGTTTTTATCGCCGGTCAGGCGTTTGGTTCCATCGTCTATTTGCGCAACCTGCAATTGATTGCCCGCAGCAAAACCTTGAAGGACTGAACTGTGCGCCGAACCCTGTCACCCAGCGTCGAATGCCTGGGGTTGATGTTGCTTGCTCTTTTATTGGTCGGCGCCGGGTTTGGGCTGCGCCAGCCGCAGAATGTCGACGAGGAGCGATTCCTCGGCGTTGCGCTGGAGATGCTGCACAACGGTTCCTGGCTGATTCCGCATCGAGCCGCCGAAATCTACGGCGATAAACCGCCGATTTTCATGTGGACGGTGGCGTTTTTCACCTGGATCACCGGGATGCCCGCCCTTGCCCTTTATATTCCGGGGCTTTTGTCTGCCACATCGGTCACGGCCATGCTCTATGACCTGGGGCGCCGGTTGTGGAATCAGCAGGCCGGACGAACAGCCGCGCTGCTGTACCTGGCCACGTATCAGACGTACAGCATTCTGCGGACCGGTCAGATCGACAGTTTTCTGATTCTGTTCACCTCTCTGGGCCTGTACGGCCTGGCCCGTCACTTGTTGCTCGGGCCCGCCTGGCGTTGGTTCTACGCGGGTTGCGCGGCCATGGGCATTGGCGTGATCACCAAAGGGGTCGGCTTTCTCCCGGCGTTGATGCTGATTCCGTATGCCTACGCGGTGCGCAAAGGCTGGCCTGGCGTGGTGGCCATGCCGGGCGAGACGCGCAAGTGGTGCCTGGGTTTTTTGGTTGTGTTTGGCGCCGTCGCGATCTGGCTGCTGCCCTTGGCGGTGTCCATCGCCTTCAATGGCGCCGCTGATGAAATCGCCTATGCACGGGAAATTCTGCTGCGCCAGACAGCGGGGCGCTATGCCGCCGCGTGGGACCACCGAGAACCGTTCTGGTACTTCTTCGTCAACGTCATCCCGCAATACTGGATGCCGTTGGTGCTGGCCTTGCCATGGCTCGTGCCCGCCTGGCGCAGGCAGTTGCGCAAGCGCGACGGTCGAGTGCTGGTGCTGCTGGGCTGGGTCGTACTGGTGGTTTTGTTTTTCTGCCTGAGCAGCGGCAAGCGCAAGTTGTACATCTATCCGGCGTTACCGGCGCTGGTGCTGGTTGCGGCACCGCTGATTCCGTGGCTGTTCAAGCGCTGGTTCGGCAAGCGCCCGCGCGGTCGGCGGGTGTTCCAGGTGTTGGCCGTCACGTGGTTCGCGCTGTGGTTTGCGCGCGGTTTCGTCGATCCGGTCAAGGACGGGCCCAATCCCCACGAGGCGCTGATGGTGCAAGCAGCGGCGATGACCCAGGGCGCAGACCTGGTGCTGGTCAACTGGCGTGAGGGCCATTGGTTATTCGCCCGACAGCCGATCGTGCATTTCGGGATGATCGGCTCCACGGTCGAGCAGGCCGCTCAATGGTTGCGCGAACACCGTCAGGCGTACGCCTTGGTGCCGGACGAACTGCTGAGCCGGTGTTTCAATCCGCAGGCCGCCCGTGAACTGGGGGAAACTTCGCGCGCACAGTGGTCGATTGTCGGTGCCGATGCCGACAACGGCCGTTGTCATCCCGGACAGCCAGCCAATATCTATCGCTTCACCTGGGACCGCGCATGGCTATAATCGCCCCACGTTTCCCTCCTGTCACAACACGAGACTGCCATGACTATTTCCCTGTACGCCGCTTCCGTTCCGGTTTTCAAACAAATGCTCAACGCCCTGAGCGACGTCTTGAACAAGGCCGAAGCCCACGCCACTGCCAAGAACATCGACCCGAATGCTTTGCTGCAAGCCCGTCTGTACCCGGACATGTTCCCGCTGGTCCGTCAGGTGCAGATCGCCGTTGATTTCGCCAAGGGCGTTTCCGCGCGTCTGGCCGAAGTCGAACTGCCGAAATACGACGACACCGAAACCACCTTTGCCGAGCTGCAAGCGCTGATTGCCAAAGTGCTGGCCTTCATCGGCGAGATCAAACCGGAACAGATCGACGGCAAGGAAGGCATCGAAATCATCACCCGTCAGGGCACGCCGAAAGAAAAACGCTTCACCGGCCAGGCTTACCTGCTGAGCTACGGTCTGCCGCAATTCTTCTTCCACGTCACCACCACCTACGCATTGCTGCGTCACAACGGTGTGGAAGTGGGCAAGCGCGATTACATGGGCGCGTTCTAAACCTCCCGACGTAAAAAAGCCCGCCAAGGTGTGCACCTTGGCGGGCTTTTTAGTGCGCGGGTTTTACGCCAACCGTTGGGCTTTCTCGTCTTCGCCCAGGCACGCCGCCGCGGTGAACAGCACGTCGGTGGAGGAGTTCAGCGCGGTTTCCGCCGAGTCCTGCAGCACACCGATGATGAACCCGACGGCCACCACCTGCATGGCGATTTCACTGGGGATGCCAAACAGGCTGCACGCCAGTGGAATCAACAGCAACGAGCCGCCCGCCACGCCCGAAGCGCCACAGGCACAGATCGCCGCGACGATGCTCAGCAGGATGGCGGTCGGAATGTCCACGGCAATGCCCAGCGTATGCACGGCCGCCAGGGTCAGCACGGTAATGGTGATCGCCGCGCCCGCCATGTTGATCGTTGCGCCCAGCGGGATCGAGACCGAGTAAGTGTCTTCGTGCAGGCCCAGGCGCTTGCTCAATTCCAGATTGACCGGAATGTTCGCCGCCGAGCTGCGGGTAAAAAACGCAGTGATGCCGCTTTCGCGCAAGCACGTGATCACCAGTGGATACGGGTTGCGACGCAGCTTCCAGAACACGATGGCCGGGTTCATCACCAGCGCCACAAACAGCATGCAGCCCAGCAAGACCGCCAGCAGATGCACGTAACCGATCAAGGCACCAAAACCGGAAGTGGCGAGGGTCGAAGCCACCAGGCCAAAAATACCCAGCGGCGCAAAACGGATCACCAGGCGTACGATCAGGGTCACGCCGTTGGACAAGTCGCCGAGCACTTCACGAGTGGTGTCACCGGCATGGCGAATGGCAATGCCCATGCCAATCGCCCACGCCAGAATTCCGATGAAGTTGGCATTCATCAGTGCGCTGACCGGGTTGTCGACCACGCTCAACAGCAGGCTTTGCAGCACCTCGCTGATACCGCCCGGTGCGCTGACCGCAACGTCGTGAGTGGCCAACACCAGGCTCGACGGGAACAACATACTGGCGACAACGGCCACCACCGCCGCCGCAAACGTTCCCAGCAGATACAGAAACAGAATCGGCCGGATGTGGGTTTCCTGGCCGTGCTTGTGATTGGCAATCGAGGCCATGACCAGCACGAACACCAAAATCGGTGCGACAGCTTTAAGCGCCGAAACGAAGACTTTGCCGATGAATGCGGTGGACTTGGCCACCTCTGGCGCGAACAGGGCCAGGGCAATCCCGGCAATCAGGCCGATGATGATTTGTGCGACCAGGCTCAAGCGATTCAGGCGGAACCATAGCGAAGGGGATAAAGCGGTCATAAAACGGCATCTCTGATTTTATTAGGTGCGGGGTATCGCGACATCAATGCCAATCAATGGCCGATGAGCAGGGTGTACGTATCGCAGGGCGCGGACTTTATCACAGCGTGGTCCTTGTCCTTCAGACCTGTGACGATCTGCCGCCCGCGGATCAACGAGATCGGCAGGTTCGTGCAACCCTGATCGGAAACACTCTGTTAAGATTCGCCATCCTCATTTTCAAGTCATGCCAGTGGGCCTTCGGGCTATCGCTGGTGTCGTCGTTTTCTGGAGTTGTGCATGCTGTTGCCCATCCTTCTGTTGTCTGCCGCCGGTTTCACGGTCCTGACCACGGAATTCGTCATCGTCGGCCTGTTGCCGGCGATCGCTCGAGACCTTGAAGTCAGCATCCCCCAGGCGGGTTTGCTGGTGACCTTGTTCGCGTTCACGGTCGCCGCATTCGGGCCATTCCTGACCGCGTATTTCGCAAGGTTCGAGCGCCGAAAATTGTTCATCTCGGTGCTGATCATGTTTGGCTTGGCCAACACCCTGGCGGCGTTTGCGCCGAACATCTGGGTGATGTCCGTCGCCCGGTTGATCCCCGCGTTGGGGCTGCCGGTGTTCTGGGCGCTGGCCAGTGAAACCGCGGTGGACATTGTCGGCCCGGACTACGCCGGTCGTGCCATCGCCAAGATCGGTTTCGGGATTGTCTGCGCTACGGTGTTCGGCATTCCGGTGGGCACACTGATCTCCGATGCGTTCGGCTGGCGCAGTGCCTTCGGCATTCTGGCGGTGATCGCGTTTGCCAAGGCGCTGTTGCTGTTTATCTACCTGCCGAAAACCAATCTGCATCAGCATCAGGTGAGCTTTCGTTCGCAGTTCAGGATCCTGCGCAGCCCGCTGATGGTGGGGCATGTACTGCTGTCGGTCCTGGTGTTCAGCGGCATGTTTACCGCCTACACCTACCTGGCGGACATTCTTGAGCGCCTGGCCGGTTTCAACGGCACGGTGGTCGGCTGGTGCCTGATGGGCTTCGGCGCGGTCGGCTTGATCGGCAACTCACTGGGCGGCCGTGCGGTGGATCGTCATCCGTTGATCGCCTCGATGATGTTCTGCGCGTTCATGATCGCCGGCCTGGTGGCGCTGGTGCCGAACATTCATTCGCCGCTGGGTCTGGCCGCGGCGATGGGGATCTGGGGCGTGACCCAGGCGGCGTTGTTCCTGGTCAGCCATGTGCGCTTGATGAAGGCTGCACCCGAAGCGCCGGCGTTCGCGGCATCGCTGAACATTGCCGGGGCTAATCTGGGGATCGGCCTGGGCGCGATGATCGGCGGCAGGGTCATCGACGGTGTAGGCCTGCAAGGTCTTGGTTTCGCGGCGGCCGCGTTTATCCTCGCCTCGATCCTCCTGGCCATCGCGCTGATGACCTTCAAGCCCCGCGAAGTCTGCGCCTGACACCTCACATCTCGGTGAACAGCTGGCGTCGGGCACCTTCGGTAATGGCGACAATGCCGGGGTGCTTGACCTTGCGTTCCACCGAAATGGCGTAGAACGACTCGGTCACCGCGTCGGTCTGGCCAATCAGTTCCACGCCGTATTGGCGTATCACTTCATCGGCAATCACGCTTGGGCCGATGAAGATCCCGCTGCCGGATTGGCCGAAAGCCTGCATCAAGGCGCTGTCATCGAACTCGCCGACGATGCGCGGCTGGATCTGCTGCTCGGCAAACCAGCGCTGCAAGCGACTGCGCACCACGGTCTCCGGTCCTGGAATCAGCAGCGGTGCGCCGTGCAGGCCGCGGGGGAAATCCTGACCGTATTGCGCCGCCAGTCCAGCAGTGGCGAAGAAGCTGATCCCGCATTCCCCGAGTTTCTGGCTGTAGCCCTTGATGTCCAGGTGCGAGGGCATCGGGCTGTCGGAAATCACCAGGTCGAGCCGCTGGATCGCCAGGTCGGCGAGCAGGCGTTCCAGTTTGTCTTCTCGACAAGTGATGCGCAGCGGCTCGCTCAATTCCATGGTCGGCGCAATCAGGCGATAGACGATGGATTTGGGCACCACATCGGCCACGCCTACCCGAAACAGAATCTGTTGCTCGTTGGGCTGGGCTCGCAGCATCAGCTCCAGTTCGCCGCCCAACTGGAACATTTGCTCGGCGTAGGGCAGGGTCTGACGACCGGCTTCGGTGAGTTCCAGCTGCCGGCCGACCCGCCGAAAAAGCTCGATGCCATAGGTTTGTTCGAGCAGGGAAATCTGCCCGCTGATGGTCTGCGGCGTCAGATTCAGCTGCTCACAGGCGCGCACGATGCTGCCGGTCTTGGCCACCACCCAGAAGTAATGCAGCTGTCGATAGTTGAGCATGACGACCTACAGTTCGTTAAACCCGAAGTATAGCCGCTAAAAATACGAATTTTCCTGAAGTGTTTGCCTCCCTAGAATGCCCCGCTATCGACGGGTGGCCTTTTCGCCCTGTCTGTTCTATCGAGGAAAGCATCATGAAGCTTAAAACCACGGCACTGCTGATCACGTCTTTACTGGTATTGGCCGGTTGTGACCAGGCCGAAAAAAGCGCTCAGCAACTGATGGGCAAGGCTGCCGAAACCGCCAAACAAGCGATCGACGATACCCACAAAGCCGCAGAGCAAGCGATCAGCGATGCCACGGGTGGTCTGATCAGCAAGAAAGAACAATCGGCCAAGGAAACGGACAAAACCGAATCTTCGTCCCAGGAAATCTAAACCGTCTTAAACGAGTCAGGACTGACCCATGGAATACCTTTTAGAACTTGCTGCAAGCCCCACTGCCTGGGTCGCCCTGGCTACATTGATCGTCATGGAAATCGTGCTCGGCATCGATAACCTGATCTTCATTTCGATCCTGACCAACAAACTGCCCGAGCAGCATCGGCAGAAGGCGCGGCGCATTGGTATCGGCATGGCGCTGATCCTGCGACTGGCGCTGCTGAGCACCATCGCGTTCATCGTCCAGTTGACTGAGCCTGTGATCGATATCTTCGGCCAGACGTTCTCCTGGAAGGACATGATCCTGATCGCCGGCGGCCTGTTCCTGTTGTGGAAGGCGACCACCGAGATCCATCACAGCATGGACCCGGCGCCGGATGATCCAACGTCGGCCACCTCGACCGTGACCCTGGGCTTCGCTGCCGCTATCGGTCAGATCCTGATGCTGGACATGGTGTTCTCCATCGACAGCATCATTACCGCTGTCGGCATGACCGAACACTTGCCGATCATGATCATCGCGGTGGTGGTGTCGGTACTGGTGATGTTGCTGGCGGCTGACCCTCTGGCCAAGTTCATCAACGACAACCCGACAGTGGTGATGCTGGCGCTGGGCTTCCTGATCATGATCGGCATGACGCTGATCGCCGAAGGCTTCGGCGCCCATGTACCGAAAGGCTACGTGTATGCAGCCATGGCGTTCTCGGCGACGATCGAGAGTTTGAACATGATGTCACGGCGGGCGAAGCAGAAGCGTTTAGCCGCTGAAGCTTAACTCGCGTCAAACGAAACGGCCGCCTGCGCTCGAAAGAGCCCAGGCGGCCGTTTTTGTTTGGATACGTAAGGGGGGCGGTCAGTGCGCGGCAGCGTGCTGTTCAGTGGTTTTATCGGGTTTCGCCATTGGCGCCGACTGAACCGGATGATGGTGCCGACGGGTAATGCGCAGGACTCCCCATAACATGGCGGCGGCAACGGCCAGCCAGCCAGAAATCAACATCACAATGGTCATCGCCAGGCTCATCAGTGCCTCCTCTTCGCCCTGCTGCGGGCACACACTCTTTGCACATGACAGTCTAGTCGCTGCTGTGTTTCAGACTATTGACCAAAGGTCGGCTGTCACCAATCAGTTCGCTCTATCGAATGCCATCATCTGCCGCTTAAGGCTATACCGCTGCCGCGCGGCGTCCTATGATCGACGGCCAAGCCGGGAGCGCGGATGCCTGGCGTCTAAATCAAGAGAGTGATGATGGTGCGGGTATTTTCTCGAGTTCGGTCTTTAGTGCTTGTCGTTGGCTGCGTTGCCGGTCTGGCGGGTTGCGCGGGGAGTGTGGCACCGGAAATCAAGCGGCTGCCGGAGCGCGTCGAGCTCAGTGGCACGTTCTACCGTGGCGTGGCGAATCAAAGTGGGCCGCAAGTGCTGGCCAGCATGTTGTCCCAGCAAGGCATTGTGATAACGCCAGGGTTGCTCGAAAAACCGTTGCATTTGCCGGGTGCCGAAGCCCAGTTGCAGCAGAACATGCAGAACCTCGCTCGCGAGTACGGCATGGTCGTCTATCCCCTCGACAGCAATCTGCCGGCACTATTGACCCAGGTTGCGGCCGGTTACCCGGTCATGGTGCGTTTCACCGAAGGCTCGGCGTTCTGGGCTGAACCGCGTTACGCCATTCTTGCCGGGTACAACCGCCAGAAGCAGACCGTGCTGCTGCGCTCGGGCATGAACCGTCGAGAGTTGATGGGCTTCGGTTCGTTTGAAGCGGCGCTCAAGGATGCCGGTGGCTGGGCCGTGCTGATCCAGAAGCCGAATCAATTGCCGGCCAATGTCGATCAACAGCGATGGCTCAAGGCCGCGAACGACCTTGCTCAGGCAGGTCAGGAGCAGGCAGCCGCCAGGGCGAAGAAAGCGCTGAGCGCGCAATAAGTCCGTTCGTCATTTGCCGGGCACCCTTGCACTTTGCCGACTTCTAATGAAATAGGGCCCGGATTTCTCCGGGCCGGATTCAAAGGAGGCGCCCATGGCACATTCCAAGACCCCTGTCGGCCCGCATTCGTCTGAGCATTCTTCGGGTGATGAGTTGGGGTTCGATCCCGATTCACCGGACCTCGCCGATCCTCAGGTCGACCCCATCGGACCTGCCAAGGCACCCAGGGATGTGAAGCCGGGCGACAATCCCAAGGCTCCCGCGAAGCCTTACGATCCACTCGCCGATCTGAAACCCTGAGCCTGAGTGAGGTGCGTATGTCTACCGATTCGAGTTTCAACGACAAACGTCCGGACAGCGTTCCAACCACGCCTGAAAAAGACATCGACCCTGTGATGGATCCGAACGATCCATTGAGGGATCCCTTGGCGCGTCCGATGGTAGTGCCAACGGAACATCCCCACGGCACGAGAGATCCGAGTGCCGGGGATGGCATTCCGGATGACGACCAGATGCCGTTGCCCAATGATTAACGCTGGACGAAAAAAGCCCCGAAGAATCGGGGCTTACTTTTACCTGTTGTTTATTTCGACGCTTCAACCACGCTGCTCTGACGATGCTTGAGATTCTTGTCGGATTTGTACTGCAAGGCTACAGATGGCACGTTGGTGCCCCTGCCGGTTTCAACCCAGCTGCGAATACGGCTGGCATCGGCAAAGTGTGTGTACTTGCCAAAGGCGTCGAGGATGACCAGCGCAACCGGGCGATTGCCCATGCTGGTGACCAGCACCAGGCAGTGACCGGCTTCGTTGGTGAAGCCGGTTTTCGTCAGCTTGATGTCCCAGTTCGGCTTGTTGACCAAGTGGTCGGTATTACGGAAACCCAGGCTGTAGTTGGGTTTACGGAACGAGACGGTTTTTTGCTTGGTCGTACTCAGTTCAGTCAGTAGCGGGTATTTGTGCGCAGCGATCAGCAGTTTGCTCAGGTCGCGGGCTGTGGACACGTTGCGAGGGGAGAGGCCGGTGGGTTCGACGAAGTGTGTACTGGTCATGCCCAGTGCTTTTGCTTTGGCATTCATCGCGGCAATAAACGCGACGTAGCCACCTGGATAATGATGGGCCAGGCTGGCAGCCGCGCGATTTTCCGAGGACATCAGGGCAATCAGCAGCATTTCCCTGCGCGGCAATTCGCTTTTGAGTTTCACCCGGGAGAACACGCCTTTCATTTCCGGCGTGTCGCTGATGTTGATCGACAGGTATTCGTCCATGTTCTGTCTGGCTTCAACCACGATCAGCCCAGTCATCAACTTGCTGACGGAAGCGATCGGCTTAACCACGTCAGGATTACTGGCATAGATGATTTTGTTGGTCTGCAGATCCATCAGCAATGCGCTGCTGGAAGCGAGCTTCAGTGTTGACGTATCTCGCGGCGCTGAAGTGGTGTCGGCAGCGTTGACGGTTGGCGTGGTGAAAGTCCCGGTAAATGCAAAAAATAGGCTCAGGATGGAAAGACGGATTTTCACGCTGGCAGACTCGTTAGGTGTGGATAAACCGTTCTGTAACGGGTTGTTTCTTTAAAAACGACGCATTTTAGGAGTATGGCTGAAGAACTGTCGATGGTTGATCAATGAACAGGTCAAAGTCCTTGAAAACCCCTACAACCTGTAGGTTTCCGGCGAGCGGTAGTGTTTTAAATCCAGGCAAAAAGAACCCCGCCAATGGCGGGGTTCCTTTGTTCGTCGCAGCAATGAAGTTGCGAACTCAGCTGTGCAGTGTTTCGGCTGCGTACAGCGTGTTTTCCAGCAGGCAAGCGCGCGTCATCGGGCCAACGCCACCCGGGACCGGAGTGATCCAGCCAGCGCGGGGCAGGGCGGTGTCGTAGATCACGTCGCCAACCAGTTTGCCGTCTTCCTGGCGGTTGATGCCGACGTCGATCACGATCGCGCCTTCCTTGATCCACTCACCCTTTACCAGCCCCGGCTTGCCGGCAGCGACCACCACCAGATCGGCACGACTGACGTGGCCTGCCAGATCCTTGGTGAAGCGGTGGGTGACGGTCACAGTGCAGCCGGCCAGCAGCAGCTCCATTGCCATCGGGCGGCCAACAATGTTGGAAGCCCCGACAACCACTGCGTCCATCCCGTAGAGATCGACACCAGTGCTTTCCAGCAGCGTCATGATCCCTTTAGGGGTGCACGGACGCAGCAGTGGAATGCGCTGGGCAAGGCGGCCGACGTTATAAGGGTGGAAACCGTCGACGTCCTTGTCTGGACGAATGCGTTCCAGCAATTTGGAGGCGTCCAGGTGTTCAGGTAAAGGAAGCTGAAGCAGAACGCCATCAATCGCCGGATCGTCGTTCAGGCGATCGATCAGATCGGTCAGTGCTTCTTGAGTGGTTTCGGAAGGCAGGTCGTAGGCTTGGGAAATGAAGCCGACCTCTTCACAGTCTTTACGCTTGTGCGAGACATAAACCTGAGAGGCGGGATCGCTGCCGACCAGGATCACCGCGAGACCGGGCGTGCGCAGACCTTGCTGGCGACGCTCGTTGACGCGTTTGGCGATCTGCTGGCGCAGGCTGGCGGCGATCGATTTGCCGTCGATTAGTTGTGCAGTCATTGCGCGTGATTAACCATCGAGAGGGGAAAAAAAGAGAACGCATTCTCGCATGTCATGAGGTGAGGGCAAAGGCGCTTGGTCTGCAAATTCCCCTAACCCCTTTAATTAAATGAATTTTTTTTAAAAAAGAGTTGACGACCTTCAGGGTCACCTATAACATTCGTCGCACTTGTCGGGCACAGCCTAGCACTGGTTAAGAAGGTCGAGCAGAGTTGATGTTTGATTCGGTGAGACTGAAAGCACTTAGTTTGTAATCGTCCAAGAATACAGATTAACAAGGCGCCCGTAGCTCAGCTGGATAGAGCATCCGCCTTCTAAGCGGATGGTCGCAGGTTCGAGTCCTGCCGGGTGCGCCATTAGGCAGCTTTGGCACAAGTAACGCAGCATGGCAATATGGTGGGCGTAGCTCAGTTGGTAGAGCACGGGATTGTGACTCCCGTTGTCGAGGGTTCGATCCCCTTCGTCCACCCCATATTTAGAAAGGCGCCAGATTAACAGTCTGGCGCCTTTGCTTTAAAAGCTTGATGCGGATGTGGTGGAATTGGTAGACACACTGGATTTAGGTTCCAGCGCCGCAAGGTGTGAGAGTTCGAGTCTCTCCGTCCGCACCATTTACAAGTAGCTATTTAATAGCAGAAAACGGCGCAGCACCTGAAAAGGGCTGCGCCGTTTTTGTTTCAGAAGTCTGAATTTTCAAAGCGGCCGCAAGTTCTGGGTCGAGAGGGCGGCTAGGATCGTCGAATTTATGTTTCTCGATGATGCTGATTCGCCCGTTGGTCCCCTTGTGGGGTCAACTGTCAGGGATGGATTGCCGATGCCTTCTATATATAGAAGGATTGGTGCAGAGCCCTGGCATGATTGGCTGTGTTTGCTAACAGGGCGCGGCACAACCGTTTGTCCCCGCCTATAAATTGCCTGCTGCTTTTTTACCCGTTTTCAGTAGGGTGACTTCTTGAGTTTGACCCACTAGAATGCATGCCCTTGATTCTGGGGTCGGAAACGGCCGGCTAACGTCTGTGCAACGAGGAATATCCATGCAAGTTTCTGTTGAAAATACTTCTGCTCTTGAGCGCCGCATGAGCATCACCGTGCCGGCTGAGCGCATCGAGAGCCAGGTCAACAAGCGTCTGCAGCAGACCGCCCAAAAGGCCAAGATTGCTGGCTTCCGTCCAGGCAAAGTGCCAATGAGCGAAATCAAGCGCCGTTTTGGTGCTGATGCGCGTCAGGAAGCGGTCGGTGACGTGATCCAGTCCTCTTTCTACGAAGCTGTCGTTGAGCAGAAGCTGAACCCGGCTGGCGCTCCTTCGATCGAGCCGAAATCGCTGGAAGCTGGCAAAGACCTGGAATACGTCGCGATTTTCGAAGTGTTCCCTGAGTTCACCGTTGCCGGTTTCGAAGGTATCGCGGTTGAGCGCCTGAGCGCTGACGTGGCTGATGCCGATCTGGACAAAATGCTGGAAGTGCTGCGCAAGCAGAACACTCGTTTCGAAGTGGCCGATCGCGCTGCTCAAACCGAAGACCAGTTGAACATCGATTTCGTTGGCAAGGTCGATGGTGAAGTGTTCGCTGGCGGTTCCGCCAAAGGTACTCAGCTGGTTCTGGGTTCCGGCCGCATGATTCCTGGTTTTGAAGACGGTCTGGTTGGTGCTAAAGCCGGCGAAGAGCGCGTTCTGAACCTGACTTTCCCAGAGGACTATCAGAACCTCGACCTGGCAGGCAAAACCGCTGAGTTCACCGTAACCGTGAACACTGTTTCCGAGCCAAAGCTGCCAGAACTGAACGAAGAATTCTTCGCTCAATTCGGCATCAAGGAAACGGGTCTGGAAGGCTTCCGCACTGAAGTTCGCAAGAACATGGAGCGTGAACTGCGCCAGGCGATCAAATCCAAGGTCAAGAATCAGGTAATGGACGGTCTGCTGGCCACCAACCCGATCGAAGTGCCGAAGGCTCTGCTGTCCAACGAAGTTGACCGTCTGCGCGTGCAGGCTGTTCAGCAGTTCGGTGGCAACATCAAGCCTGAGCAACTGCCAGCCGAGCTGTTCGAAGAACAAGCCAAGCGTCGCGTCGTGCTGGGTCTGATCGTGGCTGAAGTGGTCAAGCAATTCGACCTCAAGCCTGACGAAGCCCGCGTTCGTGAAATGATTCAGGAAATGGCTTCGGCTTACCAGGAGCCTGAGCAGGTTGTGTCCTGGTACTACAAGAACGACCAGCAACTGAACGAAGTTCGTTCGGTTGTGCTGGAAGAGCAAGTTGTGGATACTGTTCTGCAGAAAGCTAGCGTGACCGACAAATCGGTCTCTTACGAAGAAGCAGTCAAGCCGGTAGAAGCTCCACAAGCCGACTGATCGTTTTTGCGGTAAGAAGCACACACCATAAGCCAGCCTTCGTGCTGGCTTATGCGTATTCAAGACATAACTATTTGGGAGTGACTGCAGAGCATGTTCCGTAATTCGTATATTCAGCAGAACTCTGATATCCAGGCCGCAGGCGGCCTGGTCCCGATGGTTGTCGAGCAGTCAGCTCGTGGCGAGCGCGCCTATGACATCTATTCGCGCCTTCTCAAGGAGCGAGTGATCTTTCTGGTTGGTCCGGTAGAGGACTACATGGCCAACCTGATCTGTGCGCAATTGCTGTTCCTTGAAGCGGAAAACCCGGACAAGGACATCCATCTCTATATCAACTCCCCGGGCGGTTCGGTAACGGCGGGCATGTCGATTTATGACACCATGCAGTTCATCAAGCCAAACGTGTCGACCACCTGTATCGGTCAAGCGTGCAGCATGGGCGCGTTCCTGCTGACCGCCGGTGCCCAGGGCAAGCGTTATTGCCTGCCGAACTCGCGTGTGATGATTCACCAGCCACTGGGCGGTTTCCAGGGCCAGGCTTCGGATATCGAAATCCATGCCAAGGAAATCCTCTTCATTCGTGAGCGTCTCAACACGCTGATGGCCAAGCATAGCGGGCGCACTCTTGAAGAAATCGAGCGCGATACCAACCGCGATAATTTCATGAGTGCAGAAGCCGCGCGTGAATACGGGTTGATCGATGAAGTGATCAATCAGCGCCCCGCTTAAAATAAGCAGCTCAAAATAGGGTTGGTCGGCGCGTCCGATCACCAGCGGGCTTGAAAAAGCCCGCAATAGCCTTCATCTTGTGTTGCAAGCCTATCGGATTTGGATCGAACGAATGACTGACACCCGCAACGGCGAGGACAACGGCAAGCTGCTCTATTGCTCCTTCTGTGGCAAAAGCCAGCATGAAGTGCGCAAATTGATTGCCGGCCCCTCGGTCTTTATCTGCGACGAGTGCGTCGACCTGTGCAATGACATCATCCGTGAGGAGGTGCAGGAAGCCCAGGCCGAAAGCAGCGCGCATAAATTGCCTTCGCCTAAAGAAATCAGCGGCATCCTTGATCAGTACGTAATTGGTCAGGAGCGTGCAAAAAAGGTTTTGGCCGTAGCGGTGTACAACCACTACAAGCGCCTGAACCAGCGTGACAAAAAGAATGACGATGTCGAACTTGGCAAGAGCAACATCTTGCTGATCGGCCCGACAGGCTCGGGTAAAACCCTGCTTGCTGAAACACTGGCTCGCTTGCTGAACGTTCCGTTCACCATCGCCGACGCAACCACCCTCACCGAGGCAGGTTACGTGGGTGAAGATGTCGAAAACATCATTCAGAAGCTGCTGCAGAAGTGCGATTACGATGTGGAAAAGGCCCAAATGGGTATTGTCTACATCGATGAGATCGACAAGATTTCGCGCAAATCTGACAACCCGTCGATCACCCGGGACGTTTCCGGTGAAGGCGTGCAGCAAGCCTTGCTCAAGTTGATCGAAGGCACGGTCGCTTCCGTCCCGCCTCAAGGTGGTCGCAAGCATCCGCAACAGGAATTCCTTCAGGTCGACACCCGTAACATCCTGTTCATCTGCGGTGGTGCGTTCTCCGGTCTGGAAAAGGTTATTCAAAACCGTTCCACCAAGGGCGGTATCGGTTTCAACGCGGAAGTGCGCAGCAAGGAAGAAGGCAAGAAAGTCGGTGAGTCCCTGCGTGAAGTCGAGCCTGACGATCTGGTCAAGTTCGGTCTGATCCCGGAGTTCGTCGGTCGTCTGCCGGTACTTGCCACGCTGGACGAGCTTGATGAGGCTGCGTTGATGCAGATTCTCACCGAGCCAAAAAATGCCCTGACCAAACAGTATGCCAAGCTGTTCGAGATGGAAGGTGTGGATCTGGAATTCCGGGCCGACGCTCTGAAATCGGTCGCCAAACGTGCCCTGGAACGTAAAACCGGTGCCCGTGGACTGCGTTCGATTCTCGAAGGTGTATTGCTCGACACTATGTATGAAATCCCCTCGCAGTCCGAGGTGAGTAAAGTAGTGATCGACGAAAGCGTTATAGAAGGCAAGTCCAAGCCACTGTATATCTACGAAAACAGTGAGCCGGCTGCCAAGGCAGCGCCAGACGCCTAAGCGTCCAGCTGCTGTAATAAAGAAGGGGCCTTCGGGCCCCTTTGCTTTTAGCGCGTTTTAACACCTTCTTTAAGCTTGTTTTTTTTGAAGGTAGCCCCCATCTTGGTTTCAAGCTCACTTCCATCTGTTTACGGCCTTATGGCCGCCGTAGAGGCGAAATCATGAAGACAACCATCGAATTGCCTCTCCTGCCATTGCGTGATGTTGTGGTTTATCCGCACATGGTTATCCCGCTGTTCGTGGGGCGTGAGAAATCCATCGAAGCCCTCGAGGCAGCGATGACGGGCGACAAGCAGATCCTTCTGCTGGCTCAGAGAAACCCTGCTGACGACGATCCCGGTGAAGAAGCACTTTATCGTGTAGGTACCATTGCTACCGTTCTGCAGCTGCTCAAGCTGCCTGACGGCACGGTCAAGGTTTTGGTTGAAGGTGAGCAGCGGGGCGCCGTTGAGCGCTTCAGCGAAGTGGACGGCCACTGCCGTGCCGAAGTCTCATTGATCGACGAAGTCGACGCGCCAGAGCGCGAGTCGGAAGTGTTCGTACGCAGCCTGCTGGCTCAGTTCGAACAATATGTGCAGTTGGGCAAGAAAGTCCCCGCTGAAGTCCTGTCGTCTCTAAACAGCATTGACGAACCAGGCCGCCTGGTCGACACCATGGCCGCACACATGGCCCTGAAGATCGAGCAGAAGCAGGAAATCCTCGAAATCATTGATTTGTCGGCCCGGGTCGAGCACGTTCTGGCGTTGCTGGATGCCGAGATCGACCTGCTGCAAGTCGAAAAACGCATTCGTGGTCGCGTCAAAAAACAAATGGAGCGCAGCCAGCGCGAGTACTACCTGAATGAGCAGATGAAGGCCATTCAGAAAGAGCTCGGCGACAGCGACGAAGGCCACAACGAAATCGAAGAGCTGAAAAAGCGCATCGATGCCGCCGGTTTGCCGAAAGACGCCTTGGCCAAAGCCCAGGGTGAACTGAACAAGTTAAAACAAATGTCGCCAATGTCTGCGGAAGCGACCGTGGTGCGCTCGTATATCGACTGGCTGGTTCAGGTGCCATGGAAGGCGCAGAGCAAAGTGCGCCTGGACCTGGCGCGCGCCGAAGACATTCTCGATGCAGACCACTATGGTCTGGAAGAAGTCAAAGAGCGGATCCTCGAATATCTCGCCGTGCAAAAACGAGTGAAGAAAATTCGTGGTCCGGTGTTGTGCCTGGTCGGTCCTCCCGGGGTGGGTAAAACCTCTCTGGCGGAGTCGATTGCTCACGCCACCAACCGCAAATTCGTGCGCATGGCCCTCGGTGGCGTGCGTGATGAAGCGGAAATTCGTGGTCATCGCCGTACCTATATCGGTTCGATGCCAGGAAGATTGATTCAAAAGATGACAAAAGTGGGCGTCCGCAACCCGCTGTTCCTGCTCGATGAAATCGACAAAATGGGCAGCGACATGCGTGGCGATCCGGCATCGGCGTTGCTGGAAGTGCTCGATCCTGAGCAGAACCACAACTTCAACGATCACTATCTGGAAGTCGACTACGACCTGTCCGATGTGATGTTCCTTTGCACCTCGAACTCCATGAATATTCCACCCGCCTTGCTGGACCGGATGGAAGTGATTCGTCTGCCGGGTTACACCGAAGACGAAAAGATCAACATTGCCGTCAAGTACCTCTCGCCAAAGCAGATTGCTGCCAACGGCTTGAAGAAAGGCGAGCTGGAATTCGACGCTGAAGCGATCCGCGACATCATCCGTTACTACACCCGCGAAGCCGGTGTACGTGGTCTGGAGCGCCAGATTGCCAAGGTTTGCCGCAAGGCGGTCAAAGAGCACGCGATGGAAAAACGCTTCTCGGTGAAGGTCACTGCCGAGATGCTCGAACACTTCCTGGGCGTGCGCAAATTCCGCTACGGTCTGGCCGAATCTCAGGATCAGATCGGTCAGGTAACCGGGTTGGCATGGACTCAAGTGGGCGGCGAATTGCTGACCATCGAAGCCGCTGTCGTGCCGGGTAAAGGCCAGTTGATCAAGACCGGTTCCCTGGGTGACGTCATGGTCGAATCGATCACTGCGGCCCTGACCGTTGTTCGCAGTCGTGCGAAGAGCCTGGGGATTCCCCTGGACTTCCACGAGAAGCGCGACACGCACATCCACATGCCGGAAGGGGCAACCCCGAAGGACGGCCCTAGCGCCGGTGTGGGCATGTGCACGGCTCTGGTGTCGGCATTGACCGGGATTCCTGTGCGCGCGGACGTCGCCATGACTGGCGAAATTACGCTACGTGGCCAGGTGCTGGCGATTGGTGGTTTGAAAGAAAAACTGCTCGCAGCTCACCGTGGAGGAATCAAGACGGTGATCATTCCTGAAGAGAACGTACGCGATCTGAAGGAAATTCCTGACAACATCAAGCAAGATCTGCAGATTAAACCGGTTAAATGGATTGACGAGGTCCTGCAAATTGCGCTGCAATACGCGCCGGAGCCCTTGCCAGATGTAGCTCCAGAGATAGTTGCAAAGGATGAAAAACGCGAGTCTGACTCTAAGGAAAGAATTAGCACGCATTAGTACGCATTTGCCTGGGTGGCTTGTTGACAGCTTTTTAGAGCCCTTGTTATAAAGCGGCTCTTAAGTGTCTGTAGGCCATTCAGCACTCGTTTTTGCTTTCACCAAAAAACTTAGAATCATACTCAAATAGATATAAGGGGACTTAGAGTGAACAAGTCGGAACTGATTGATGCTATCGCTGCATCCGCTGATATCCCGAAAGCTGCTGCTGGCCGTGCGCTGGACGCTGTAATCGAATCCGTCACTGGCGCTCTCAAGGCTGGCGACTCTGTTGTTCTGGTTGGTTTCGGTACTTTCTCCGTAACCGATCGTCCAGCTCGCATTGGTCGTAACCCACAGACCGGTAAGACGCTGGAAATCGCAGCAGCCAAAAAACCAGGTTTCAAAGCCGGTAAAGCACTGAAAGAAGCTGTCAACTAAGTTCGATTCAGGTTTTTGCCTATCCGGGTCGGGGTCATGCCTGACCTGGCAGCGGAGCGGTAGTCCAGTCGGCGAGTCGCCGATCCGAGACGCCGAGGCTCGCACGTTCGAGTCATCGGTCCGCTCCGCCAGTTACGAGAAGGCGCATCCTCGGATGCGCCTTTCTTCTATCCGGATTCTACCCACGCTCCACGGTTGCCTAATTTTGAAGTTCAACCGTTTCTGGGGGACGCATGCTGCAGAATATCAGGGACAATTCACAAGGCTGGATTGCCAAGACCATTATCGGGATCATCGTTGTACTGATGGCTTTCACCGGTATCGAGGCCATTTTTCAGGCGACGACCAACAGCCAGGATGCGGCCAAGGTCAATGGTGAAGAAATCAGCCAGAACGAGCTGAGCCAGGCGGTCGATATGCAACGCCGTCAGCTCATGCAACAGCTGGGCAAGGATTTCGATGCTTCCTTGCTCGACGAAAAAATGCTGCGCGAATCGGCCCTCAAAGGCCTGATCGATCGCAAGCTGCTGCTGCAAGGCGCAGAAAACTCGAAGTTCGCTTTTTCCGAAACTGCTTTGGACCAGGTGATCCTGCAAACGCCTGAATTCCAGGTTGATGGCAAGTTCAGCCCAGAGCGTTTCGACCAGGTTATTCGCCAACTCGGCTACAGCCGCATGCAGTTCCGCCAGATGCTGGCTCAGGAAATGCTGATCGGTCAGTTGCGCGCGGGCCTGGCAGGCAGTGGTTTCGTTACCGACGCACAGGTTCTGGCATTCGCCCGTCTGGAAAAACAGACCCGCGATTTCGCTTCGCTGAACGTCAAGGCTGAACCGGCGGCGGTGAAGCTGACCGACGATGAAGTCAAAGCCTATTACGACGAACACGCCAAGGAATTCATGACGCCGGATCAGGTGGTCATTGATTACGTGGAGTTGAAGAAGGCTTCCTTCTTTGATCAGGTCAGCGTCAAGGACGAAGACTTGCAAGCGGCGTATCAGAAAGAAATCGCGAACCTGTCGGAACAACGTCGGGCCGCGCACATTCTGATCGAAGTGAACGACAAGGTGACCGAAGCGCAAGCCAAGGCCAAGATCGAAGAGATCCAGGCACGTCTGGCAAAAGGCGAGAAGTTCGAAGCCCTGGCCAAGGAGTTCTCCCAGGATCCTGGTTCGGCGAGCAACGGCGGTGACCTTGGCTATGCCGGTCCTGGCGTCTACGATCCAGCCTTCGAAACAGCGCTGTATGCGCTGGCCAAGGATCAGGTCTCGGCGCCGATCCGTACTGACTTCGGTTTCCACCTGATCAAGCTGTTGGGCGTGGAGGCACCTGAAGTGCCGACGTTCGCCAGCCTGAAAGACAAGTTGACCCGTGAGCTGAAAACCCAGCAGGTCGAGCAGCGTTTCGTCGAGGCGACCAAGCAACTGGAAGACTCGTCGTTCGAAGCCTCCGATCTGGCTCAGCCGGCGCAGGACCTGAAGCTCACTGTGCATACGTCCAAACCGTTCGGCCGTGAAGGTGGCGAAGGTGTTGCGGCCAACCGTGCCGTGATCACTGCAGCGTTCAGTCCTGAAGTGCTGGATGAGGGTGCCAACAGCACCGCCATCGAGCTCGATCCGGAAACCGTGATCGTGCTGCGCGCCAAGGAGCACCTGAAGCCTGCGCAACTGCCGCTGGAAAGCGTCGCTGCCAGTATTCGCGTGCAACTGACCAAGGAGCACGCCAGTGCTGCCGCCAAGACCAAGGCTGAAGAGCTGATTGTCAGCCTGCGCGAAGGCAAGACTCCGCGGGACAAGGCGATCGACGGTCAGAGCTGGAAAGTGACCCAGGCCGCTACTCGTGGCCAGGAAGGGGTTGACCCAACCGTGCTGCAGGCACTGTTCCGCATGCCGAAGCCCGTCGCCAAGGACAAGCCGACCTTCAGCAACGTGACTCTGGCTGATGGCAGCCTGGTGATTGTGCGTCTGGACGGCGTGAACGAAGCGGCTGCGCCGACCGAAGAAGAGAAGGCTCAATACCGTCGCTTCCTCGCTTCGCGCATTGGCCAGCAAGACTTTGCGGCCTACCGCAAACTTCTGGAAAGCCAGGCTGAGATCAAACGCTTCTGATGCCTGACTGAGTTTTGCGCTACACAAAGACCCCGGCCGAAAGGCTGGGGTTTTTTATGGGTGAAACGAAAGCAGCACGGGTTATCCGTCGCCTGAATAATTTACCGTGCGACTTTTTGCTGTAAATGACAGTCAGTAGACTTGTAACTGTTTTAAGACACTAATCGATACTCCGCTAAGCATCGATCTGTTGCACAATACGCCCCGGACCGTTTTCCTCAGGATGTTCAATGTTTAAATCAATTCCCATGCGTGTTGCAGGGCTGGCGTTGGTGCTGGCCGCCGCGGCCGGTTGCTCGTCGAAGAAAGCCCCTATCTACGAGCATGAGAACTTCGACGACTCCGGAACGTTTTCGCGCAGCTACCCGGTGACTGATGCGCAGACGTGCGAAGCCGCCCGTCGGGCGTTGCTCAGCCAGGGCTACATCATCACCAGCTCGGACCCGAAACTGGTCAGCGGACACAAAAGCTTCCAGCAGACCGGCGAGACCCACATGGAGATCAGCTTCAGTGTGGTCTGTGCCGATGACGGCAGTGAGGGGCGCCACGCGACCATGTTCGCCAACGCCTTGCAGGATCGTTATGCGCTGAAGAAGACCAACAACTCCGCCAGCGTTGGTGTGGGCGTGCTGGGTTCTGTGTCGATGCCGATCGGTTCGTCCGACGACTCGATGGTCAAGGTTGCCAGCGAAACCGTATCGTCACCCAAGTTCTACGAACGTTTCTTTACCTTGGTCGAATTGTTCCTGCCGCCGGAAGCGAAAAAAGCCGCGCACATCAAGGAAAAGCCGAAACCTGATCTCGGTGTGCCTGAAGCCAAGGCCGCACCGGCTCCGTTAGCGCCGACCCCGGCACCTGCGGCAGAACCCGCGCCGGCGCCTGCTGAAGCTGCTCCAGCAGCCTCTGAGCCTGTGGCACCGCCGCCTGAAGCTGCTCCGATTGCTCCGGCCGACAACGCCGAGCCGGCATCCACCACGGAAACGGTCACTCCGCCGCCCGAATCAAGCCTGCCGCCACCCACCGAGCCTATTTCGGCCATTCCTGTTTCAGGCCAGTAATCGTGCTCTGACGCTGCGGGACCGGTTCAGACAAATCCGCTCCCGTAGTGCGCTGTTAAATTGATCCGCGTCAACCAGGCCGTTGTCCTACAGCCTGTATCGAAAAAATCCTGTGATAAATTCCTGACCGCCTGCTACGTTTTATTAAGTAGCCGCTGGGCGGCGTGCCTGCGTCATTTTTCTTTCACGTGGGCACTTTATGCTCGGGGCGCTGGTCATTTATTCAGGCGTTTTTTCAACGAGCCGTGGGAGATTCAAAATGGATGAGTATCAAGAAGAGTTGCTCGAGTATCAGGCGTTTGAACTGGACCCGCTGGAACCGGCCGAAGACGCTACCGAGCTATAAGCGTCAAGCGGATTGGCGATGACTGCGGCGAAACTCGCCGGGAGTCTGACCGCTCCAGCGTTTGAAGGCCCGTTGAAAGGCTTCGGCCGAGGCAAAGCCCAGCAGGTAGGCGATTTCTCCGAACGCCAGTTCGGTATCGCGGATGTAGGTCATGGCCAGGTCGCGACGCGTGTCATTGAGGATCGCGCGAAATTGCGTGCCTTCCTCGGCGAGTTTGCGGCGCAAGGTCCAGGTTGGCAGTTTCAGGCGTGCCGCCACTTCTTCCAGGTCGGGTTCCCGGCCACCATTGAGCAATGGCCCCAGTAACTGAGTGATGCGTTCACGCAGGCTGCGGGTTCGTGTCAGTTGCTCCAGTTCCCGCTCACACAGTTGCAGCAAGTGTCGCCAGGTGCTCGGGCAGTGTTCCGGGTTGCGCTGGGCGAGGCTGGCAAGGCTCAAGCGCAGTTGATTGTGCTCGCAGCCAAACTGGATCGGGCAGTCGCCCAGCACTTCATACGCCGTTCGGTAATCCGGCTCTTCAAACTCGATCTCGATACGTTCGGCCCGCAATGGGGCAGGGCTGACGCTGGACAATTGCTGCAACCAGCCAGCGATGATCGAGTCCACCACGAAGCGGTTATAGGCGTTGTAGGGGCTGATGGAGTAAAACCGCAGCCATGCACCTTGGGCGTCTTCGTGAAAACTCGATTGTCCGCGATAGTTGGAGCCATATAAGGCTTCGAAGCGAATCAGGCATCGCGCGGCTTCTCGCACCGTTGGTGCCTGAGCGGCCGTGACCCCGGCCAGGCCGACCTGGCTCAGGCGACTGAGCTGACCCATGCGCAAACCAAGTGCCGGGTTGTCGGTCAGTTGAATGGCGCTGTGGCCCAGGCGCATGTAACGCGGGATCGAGAGCCGAGCCCCCGCTTCGCTGAGGCGCGCGGCGTCGAGGCCGTATTGTTCGAGCAGCGGCTGAGGATCCACGCCATGGCTGCGCACGGCGTCGGCCAGGCTATGAACAAAGCCCACCGACAGATCGCCGAGGCGCATCGGCAACGGTTTCATCGGTTACAACCAGAGGTTCAGCAAACGTGCGCCACGGGCATTGCCGTCGACGAACTGCTGCCCATTGCTGCTGAGAAAACTTTGACCGGCGCTGCCCTGATCCCAGAACTGACCGCGCAGGAACACGCTCATGCCGGCGATTGCCTGGCTGCTGGGCGGTTGAGCGGTGAGTGTCAGGCGATGCCAGGCTTGGCCTTCGCTGAGTTCGCCGGCCTTGAGACTGACCGAGACAGGCGTCGACAGCCCCTTGTAACCGCGCCACGGTTGGTCCCAGGTGCCGCGCCCGAGCACAAACGCCGGGACTGCGACGAACTGCGCACCCTGGCGGTCGAGCTTGCGGTAGTTGTCCGGATACCAGCTGTCGCTGCCGATCAGCACGCCCAGGCGTCCGGCCGGGGTATCGACGACGTTGAGCGTATGCTCGCCATTGGCGGCAATGACTTCATGTTCATCGAAAATCGGGTGCATCTGGCGCTGGGGTTGGCCGATCGGCGAGCCATCGCGACCGAATACCACGCTGCTGTTGTACAACGGGCCGCGGCCGATTTTCAGGGTGCCGTCGATGATGCTGGGCTCAGGTAGCACGATAGAACCCGCCACCAACGTCACGTGGAATTCTTTCGCCAGTCCACCAAACAGTGCCTGGTAGTCCTTGGCCATGCCTTTGGCCTTCATGCGCAGATGCGCGTCGTCCAGACGTTTGTCGCCCTCGGCGCTGATCAGTGCGCGGAGGAACTTAAGCGGGTTGCTGACCGCCAGCCAGTTCATGGCTTCCTTGAGCGTGGCGGCCTGGTACAGCTCATCTTTCTCGCCGCTGACCATCAACCAGGTGCCGACATGTTCGGGCAGGACGACGATGGTTTTTTCATTCAGCAGGCCCTGCTCCTGGGCCTTTTGCAAATAAGCCGCCAGCTTGCGGTGCAGGCGCTCGGGGCTTTGATAGTCGGTGGGAAACAGCTCGGGCTGGATGCCCAGCAGGTTGCCGCGATCGGCGGGTGTGCCTTGGTCGACCGCGAGGTTGATGCGCAGGTCCGACAGGTAATGACCCACCGGACGGTCCGCGGCCCACATGGCGTAGGTCGTAAGGGCGGCAATCAATGCCATGGAGAAGGTCAGGTACAGAAGTTTGCGCATGGGGAAACAGTCAACGGCCGTGTGCAGGATTCGCGACTAGGGTAGGGCGCATACCGGCGCTTGCCAAGGGGCGCTGCACATTTGGATCAATAAGTTGTCAGTTACGGTCATTGAGTGACAGCGGTGCGACTCTTAGTCTGTTCAACATGACTGACGGGGGCCGTAGAGCTCCTGCACTTTTTCCGTGATCGCTCGATGTGGAGTTACCGATGGCCGCCGCTCATTACCCGCACCTGTTGGCCCCGCTGGACCTGGGTTTTACCACGTTGCGCAATCGTACCCTGATGGGTTCGATGCACACCGGTCTTGAGGAAAAGCCCGGTGGTTTCGAGCGCATGGCGGCGTACTTCGCCGAACGTGCCCGTGGAGGCGTCGGCCTGATGGTCACTGGCGGTATCGGCCCGAACGACGAGGGCGGGGTGTACTCTGGCGCAGCCAAACTGACCACCGAGGAAGAAGCGCTCAAGCACCGGATCGTCACCCGCGCGGTGCATGAGGCGGGCGGCAAGATCTGCATGCAGATCCTTCACGCCGGGCGTTATGCCTACAGCCCGAAACAGGTCGCGCCTAGCGCCATTCAGGCACCGATCAACCCGTTCAAGCCAAAAGAGCTGGACGAGGAAGGCATCGAGAAGCAGATCAGCGATTTCGTCACCTGTTCGACCCTGGCGCAACAGGCCGAGTACGACGGTGTCGAGATCATGGGCTCAGAAGGTTATTTCATTAACCAGTTCCTCGCCGCCCACACCAACCACCGTACTGACCGCTGGGGCGGCAGCTATGAAAACCGCATGCGCCTGCCGGTGGAAATCGTCCGTCGGGTGCGCGAAGCGGTAGGCCCGAACTTCATCATTATCTTCCGCCTGTCGATGCTCGATCTGGTGGAAGGCGGCAGCAGCTGGGAAGAAATCGTGACGCTGGCCAAGGCCATCGAGCAGGCCGGTGCGACGATTATTAACACCGGTATTGGCTGGCACGAAGCGCGGATCCCGACCATCGCCACCAAAGTGCCACGCGGCGCGTTCAGCAAAGTTACGGCCAAACTGCGGGGCTCGGTGAGCATTCCGCTGATCACCACCAACCGGATCAATACCCCGGAAGTGGCCGAGCAGATTCTGGCCGAAGGCGATGCCGACATGGTTTCCATGGCGCGACCGTTCCTCGCCGACCCGGACTTCGTCAACAAGGCCGCGGCCGGCCGTGGCGATGAAATCAACACCTGCATCGGTTGCAACCAGGCTTGCCTGGACCACACCTTTGGCGGCAAGTTGACCAGTTGCCTGGTGAACCCACGCGCCTGTCACGAAACCGAGCTCAATTACCTGCCGGTGCAGCAGATCAAGAAAATCGCGGTGGTCGGTGCCGGTCCTGCGGGTCTGTCCGCAGCGACTGTGGCCGCCGAGCGTGGTCATCAGGTGACACTGTTTGATTCGGCCAGCGAAATTGGCGGCCAGTTCAACATCGCCAAGCGTGTACCGGGCAAGGAAGAGTTCTTCGAAACCCTGCGCTACTTCAACCGCAAACTGCAGACCACCCATGTTGAGGTGTGCCTGAACACCCGTGTCGACGTGGCGAAACTGGTTGAGGGCGGTTACGACGAAATCATTCTCGCCACCGGCATCGCGCCAAGAACCCCGGCGATTCCGGGTGTCGAGAACGCCAAGGTGCTGAGCTACCTGGACGTGATCCTGGAGCGCAAACCGGTGGGCAAGCGCGTCGCGGTGATCGGCGCCGGTGGTATCGGATTTGATGTCTCTGAGTTCCTGGTTCACCAGGGCGTCGCCACCAGCCTGGATCGCGAGGCGTTCTGGAAGGAGTGGGGCATCGATACGCATCTGCAAGCGCGCGGCGGTGTCGCCGGCATCAAGGCTGAACCGCACGCACCGGCGCGTGAAGTGTTCCTGTTGCAGCGCAAGAAATCCAAGGTCGGCGATGGCCTGGGTAAAACCACTGGCTGGATTCACCGCACCGGTCTGAAAAACAAGCAGGTACAGATGCTCAACAGCGTCGAGTACCTGAAAATCGACGACGAGGGGCTGCACATTCGCATCGGCGAAACCGGCGAGCCGCAGCTGCTGCCGGTGGACAACATCGTGATCTGCGCCGGGCAGGATCCGCTGCGCGAATTGCACGAGGGTCTGGTGGCAGCCGGGCAGAACGTGCATTTGATTGGCGGCGCGGATGTGGCAGCGGAGCTGGATGCCAAACGCGCGATCGACCAGGGGTCGCGGTTGGCGGCTGAACTCTAACGTGGATCGTTCCCACGCTCTGCGTGGGAATGCCTCAATGGACGCTCCGCGTCCGCTTTAGGGACGCGGAGCGTCCCGAGCTGCATTCCCACGCAGAGCGTGGGAACGATCAATCTCCACAACGGCTGTTAAGATGCCGGCTCCTCATCCGGAGCCGGTATCGATGCTTCTCCCGCCAACCGATTGGCTACCCCTGGCCCCCCTCGAACCCTTTCATCTCGATTGGCTGACCAACGCTGGCATCGAAGTCGCGATCCTGCGCCTCGATCAGATCGACCCACTGATCAGTGGCAACAAGTGGTTCAAACTCATCGAACACCTGAAAGCCGCTGACCGGATCGGTGCCAAAGGCATCATCAGTCTGGGCGGTGCCCACTCCAATCATCTGCATGCACTGGCCGCGGCGGGTCAGCGTTTTGATTTCCGCACCGTTGGCCTGTTGCGCGGGCATCCGCAAGAAACGCCGACGGTGAAAGACTTGCAGGCATTCGGCATGCAGTTGCATTGGCTGGGTTATGGCGGTTATCGAGCACGGCACGAGCCGGGTTTCTGGTTGCCATGGCAGGCGCAGTATCCCGATCTGCATCCGGTGCCGGAAGGGGGCGGCGGTTTGCCGGGAGCCAAGGGCTGCGTGCAGTTGAGGGCAATGGTCAGCGAGCAGCTGAAGGGTCTGGGCTGGAGCGACTACGACGGCTGGTGGCTGGCCTGCGGAACGGGGACCACCCTGGCCGGTGTGGTGCTGGCCGAGGCGGGCGAGCACCCGGTATATGGCGCATTGGCGGTGCCCGACGATCACGGCGTTGCGCAGCAGGTCGAATCAGTTATGCAAGAAGCGGGTTTGCCGGATCGTGCTTATGAGTGCTTCGACGCCAGTCGTGGCGGCTTTGCCAAAGTCGATCCGCTGTTACTCGAATTCATCGATCAGACCGAACAGGCCAGCGGCGTTCCCCTCGAACCGCTGTACACCGGCAAAGCCCTGTTGGCGCTCAAGCTGCAAGCAGAAGCGGGAAGATTCGCAAGCGGCACGCGCCTGATCTTCATTCATACCGGCGGTTTGCAGGGCCGCCGGGGTTTCCAGTGAACGACGGAAATCACCCGCGCTTGGGCATCATCCGCAGCAAGGTGTTATCGCGCACCACGTAATGGTGATAAATCCCCGCCAAGGCATGCAGACCGATCAGCCAGTAACCAATGGTGCCGCCGAGTTCATGCCAGCCCTCGATCTGCTTGGCCAACGCCTTGTCTTCCGGGATCAGCAGCGGCAGGTCGAAGCCGTAGAACATCACTTGATGACCTTTTGCGCTGGTGACCAGCCAGCCCAGAATCGGCATGGCAATCATGAAAATGTACAGCGCCCAGTGCATCAGTTTGGCCAATATGGTCTGCCACTGAGGCGAGGCCGGGAAGATTTGCGGTGCCGGGCCCAAGCTGCGAGCAAACAAACGCAGCCAAACCAGCACAAACACCGTCAAGCCCAGCATGAAGTGCGATTCGGTGATCAGCGTCCGCCCGCCACTGCCTTTTGGAAAGATCCCGCGAAATTCGATGCAGGCGTAAACCAGCGCCAGCAAAACCAACATCAACCAATGCAGCGTGATCGATACGGTGCTGTAGCGTGAGTCGGAATTCTTCCAGGGCATACGGTGTTCCTCACAGGTCAGGTCGAGCCACCGTTCTAATTCGACGGTGTGCTTTTACTGTAATCCCCTTACTTTCTTTCTGCCTGAGTTGAGTCAATTTTTTATCAGATGTCGTCGGTGATATGCAGACATTGCATCAGTGTTTGCCGGGTTCACCTGAATTCACCCATGTGGCGGTTGGAAGTAAGTAATTAAGAATCAGTACTGAGCTGGTTTTGAGAGGGGTGTAACTGTTTGTTGTTTATATTTGGTATTTGGGAGGACTTTGCATCGCTCAAAGAAGTTGGTTATTTTGAAGGCGTAAAGTTTGTCAGGGAGACAAACTGAAAAGCTCGAAAATCATAGTATTTGTCGAGCAGCTAAAAAGGATTTTTATGAGTGTGAAAATGACAAGTAATAACAAGATCTATGCCGGCGTTGTAAAAAAGATGATGGCTAAAGCGCCGATCCCCAAACCAAAACCAACAACCAAACCACCCGTCAAACCCACCGTGCCCGTAAAGCCGCCTGTCAAACCGACCGTACCTGTCAAACCTCCGGTCAAACCGACAGTGCCCGTCAAGCCACCCGTAAAACCGACCGTACCCGTTAAACCACCGGTCAAGCCTGCCTTGCCTCCCGGGAAGGCGCCGATCCCGCCGACCAAGCCAGTGGGGCCTGTCCGGCCGCCGCTGCAGTGGCCAACCCTTAACATCAACATTGATCCGATAGCCTTCATTAACCTGCTGAACACCCTCGGCAGCATTCGAAACAGTGACGGTACGACTTCCCTGCCCGATGGCAGTCTGGTCAATGCCGATAAAAATTCGGTGAAACGCCCGGACGGCATTATCCAGCACGCGGACGGAAGGGTAGAGTACCCGGACGGTCGCATCGTATGGCCGGATGAAACGATTGAATATCCGGATAGACGCCTGGTCTGGAAGGATGGCACCGAGCAGTACCCCGATGGCCGTGTAAAGTATGCGGACGGCTCAATTTTTGATGCCAGCGGTAATCAAATAAATGCGGAGTGAATTCGAGCGGTTAGACTACGCTCTGGCAGTATCGTATCGGATGCTTAGTTTATAAATTAGAGCATCATTAATAAAAGTTCGATTATAAAAAAACGCCGTACCCTTTCCGGGTTACGGCGTTTTTATAGTGGCGGTTTTATGCAGTCTGTGGCATCTCGCCCTTGGCCAGACGTTTGTTGATATCAGCAATCACTTCCGGCAAATCAGTGATGGTGTCGATCATGTAGTGGGGGCGCGAGCCTTCGAACATTCCGTGGATGCGCTTGCGTTCGCTGTCCAGTTGGTCGCTGCCGAGGGCGCGGTAACCTTCGTAGTCCAGGCCCAGCGCGTTGCCCGAGCAGATCAGCGCCACGGTCCACATGCCGGCGCGACGACCTTCAAGAATGCCCGGTACGGTGTCGTCAATCTTCACGCAGGCTGCGACATCATCAATGCCCAGGGCGATCACGTTGGCCAGCGCCTGGGCCGGCCATGGGCGACCGTTAGGCACTTCGTCGGTGGCGACCACGTGGTCGGCAACGTAACCGTTAGTGGCGGCTAGTTCGACCACTTTGTCCATGACCTGTTTCGGGTAGCCGGAGCAGGAACCGATCTTGATCCCTTGCTGGCGCAGGTTGGCGATGGTGTCCAGCGCGCCCGGAATCAGCGCCGAGTGCTCGGCGATTTTCTCGATTTGCAGGGGCATGAAGCGTTTGTAGATGGCGGTGACGTCATCGTCGGTCGGGGTGCGGCCGAACACGGCGCGATAACGTTCGGCCACTTGCGGCTGATCGCAGAGGGTGCGGATGTGGTCCCACTTGCCCGTGCCCATCGGGCCGCGGGCTTCTTCGATGGAAACCTGGACGTCGAATTCGGCGAAGGCTTCGACAAAAATCTGCGTCGGGGCAAAGGAGCCGAAATCGACCACGGTGCCGGCCCAGTCGAGGATGGCGGCTTGCAGTTTGGTTGGGTTTGTATAGTTCATGGTGATCAAATCCTGTGGCAACTGGCTAATAAAGGCGCTGTTTTTGTGGGAGTGAGCCTGCTCGCGATAGGTCCCTGTCAGTCGACATCAAGGGTGAATGTCAGGCCGCTATCGCGAGCAGGCTCGCTCCCACAGGGGAATGCGGTGTGAATCAGATTTCGAGGACTTCCATCTCGCGCAGTACTTCGGCGATAGCCGCCACCGCCGCGTGCATCTCGGCCTGGTTGACGTGGCCGATGCAGCCGACACGGAAGGTTTCGACCTGGGTCAATTTGCCGGGGTAAAGGATGAAACCCTTGGCCTTGACGCGTTCGTAGAATTCCTTGAACTGGTAGCGCGGGTCTTTCGGTGCGTGGAAGGTGACGATGATCGGCGCCTGAATCGCGGCAGGCAGGAAACTGCGTAGCCCCAGTCTGGCCATGTCATCGAGCAGCACCTGGCAGTTGTTGGCATAGCGCTGATGCCGGGCGGGCAAGCCACCTTCTTCGTTGTATTGCAGCAGGGCTTCGTGCAGGGCGGCGACCACGTGGGTCGGCGGGGTGAAGCGCCACTGGCCGGTCTTGGCCATGTAGGTGTGCTGATCGAAAAGGTCCATTGCCAGCGAATGCGAGTTACCGGCGGCATTGGCCAGCGCTTCTTTGCGAGCGAAGACAAAGCCCATTCCCGGCACGCCTTCCAGGCATTTGCCCGAAGCGGCGATCAGCGCGTCGAACGGCACCTGTTGCGCGTCGATCGGCAAGGCGCCAAAAGAACTCATGGCGTCGATGATCAGGCGTTTGCCGTGTTGCGCGATGACGTGGGCGATTTCCGGCAGCGGGTTGAGGATGCCGGTGCTGGTTTCGCAGTGAATCAGCGCGACGTGGGTGATGCTGGCGTCGGCACGCAGCAGGCGGTCGACGTCGGCGGCGGTGGTCGGCTCGTCTTCGGCGGTTTCGAAGGTGCTGAAGGAGCGGCCGAGCACTTCGCAGATTTTCGCCAGGCGTTTGCCGTAAGCGCCATTGATCAGCACCAGGACTTTGCCGTCGCGCGGCACCAGCGTGCCGATCGCCGCTTCGACCGCGAACGTGCCGCTGCCTTGCAGGGGCACGCAATGGTGGCTGTCGCCGCCGTTGATGATCGCCAGCAGTTGTTCGCACAGGCTGGCGGTCAGTTGATTGAAGCGGTCATCCCATGAACCCCAGTCAACCATCATCGCCTGACGGGTGCGGGCCGATGTGGTCAGTGGGCCGGGGGTGAGCAGGATGGGTTCGGCAGTACTCATTCTCGTGTCCTCGCAATCGATGGGATGAAGCTACGGGGCTTAAATTGCAATTTGCCGAGCTATCAATCAAATTGTTTGTTGTTATGCCAGTCATCAGTGAGGGTTATTCATGAACCTGTTCCAGCTCCGCGCATTCGATGCGGTGGCCCGCGAGGGCAGTTTCACCCGGGCCGCCGCGCGACTGTTCATCAGCCAACCGGCGGTCACCGGGCACATCAAGGCGCTGGAGGAGCATTACCAGATCACCCTGTTGCGGCGCACCGCGCGACGGGTGGAACTGACGGAGGAGGGCACCAAACTGGCCGCGATCACCCGGGCGATGTTCGGTCTGGCCGAAGAAGCGCAGGTGATGCTCGAGGCCAACCGACAGTTGCTGACAGGGCGTCTGGAAGTTGCGGCGGACGGGCCGCACATGGTGATGCCGATGCTGGCGAGTTTGCGGGCGCGGTATCCGGGCATTACCGTGAACCTGCGGCTGGGCAATGCTCAGGAAACCTTGGCGGCGTTGCTGTCGGAGCATGCCGACGTGGCAGTGCTGACCGAGGTCGAACCGCGCAAGGGCCTGCATTTGCAAGGCTTGAGTGAATCACGGATTTGTGCGCTGGTGCCTGATGGCCATCCCTGGGCGCAGATGTCGAAGGGAGTACCGCTCAAGGCGCTGGATCAGGTGATCATGGTGTTGCGCGAGCCCAGTTCGATCACCCGGCGCACCTTCGACGAGGCGTGCGCGGCGGCGATGGTCAGTCCACGGGTGTTGCTGGAGCTGGACAGTCGCGAGGCGGTGACCGAAGCCGTCGCCGCAGAGTTGGGGGTTGGCGTGGTGTCGTCGGTGGAGGTCAGCCACGACCCGCGGGTGGCTGCGGTGCCGATTGTTGGTGAAGGGTTGGTAAACCGACACATGATTGGCTGCATGGAGCGGCGGCGGGATTTGCGCTTGATACAGGCGTTTTTCGAGTTGGCACCCGGCCGATAGACCGAGGTGCGGCCTTCGCGAGCAAGCCCGCTCCCACATTGGATCTACAGCGTTCACAAAATGGATCGTTCCCACGCTCTGCGTGGGAATGCCTCAATGGACGCTCTGCGTCCGCTTTGGGACGCGGAGCGTCCCGGGCTGCATTCCCACGCAGAGCGTGGGAACGATCATTGGGGGAGGCTTTCGCGAACCATCTGCAGAAACGTCGCCACCACCCGCCGCGAACTCTGCTCGCGCAAGCACACCAGTGTCTCGGTCAACCGCCGTTTGCAGTCGGTAATCGGCAACGCGCAAACCCTGGAATCTGCACCGAACTCGGCAGCAGAAACAACACCAACGCCAATCCCCACCACCACCGCTTCCCGCGCCGCTTCCCGGCCTTCAACCTGAATTGCCGGGCGAATGCGAAAGCCTGCCTGAGCCATTTCTTCTTCCAGCGTCTGGCGCGTCACCGAACCGATTTCCCGCAGCACCAAAGGCGTGTCATCCAGGTCCGCGAGGCAAATCGACTCACGGCCGGCCCACGGGTGATTGCGCGAAACGAACGCCACCATCGGGTCATTGCGCAGCGGCAGCGAGATCAGACGTTCGTCACTGACATCGCGACCGAGCAACGCCAGGTCGGCCTGGTAATTGAACAACCGGAACAGCGATTCATCGGTGTTGCCGGTTTCGATCTTCACGCTGATACCGGGGTAGCGTTCGCAGAACCGCGCGATCTGCGGCAGCACATGCACCGGCGCATCGACGGCGAGAATCAGGGTGCCCGTCTGCAATGCCTGGGATTCCTGAAGTAACTCTTGAGCCTCGGCCTCGATGACGAACAACCGCTGGGTAATGCTCAACAACCGCTCACCCAGATCCGTCAGGCGCACCGAGCGTTTGTTGCGGTGGAACAGCAGCACACCGAAACGCTCTTCGAGCTTGCGCACTTGGTCGGAAATCGCCGGTTGCGTGAGGAATAGCCGCTCGGCGGCTTTGGTAAAGCTTCCGTGGACGGCCACGGCATGGAAGGCTTTGAGCTGGGCGTGGGAAACCGACATCGAAAACTCCAGTAACAAGCTGAGCTTATATTTGAAATACGATAAATCGATTTCACTTATTAATCAGTAATTGTTTTTATCCACCTCAGCCCCGGTGACTGGTCAGTCGAACAGCGTCGGCGGCCATGAGCCTGTGCGTGCAACAGCAGGACTCATCTGACCGATATCGCCTCAGGGAAGCTGCGATATCGAAGTGCTCAACAATAAAAAAACAGGCGTTATTTCTCAATTTCTGCCGGCACACTCACACCCTGAGGTCAGAACCACCATGAACAAGCACATCGGCACCATCAAGCGTTGGCGCGTGCAGATCTTCGCGATCACCTGGCTCGCTTACGCCGCGTTCTACTTCACCCGCAAAGCCTTTTCCGTGGCAAAACTGGGGATCGCCGAAGATCCCACCTTCATGCTCGACAAAATGGCCATGGCCAACCTCGACGCCATCTACCTCACGGCTTACGCCATCGGGCAATTCACCTGGGGCATCCTGGCCGACCGCTTTGGTCCAAGGGTCGTAGTGTTTGGCGGGTTGCTGATTTCAGCGGCGGCAGCCTTGGTGATGGGCAGTTTTGCGACGTTGCCAATCTTCGCTACCTGCATGTTGATTCAAGGGTTCGCCCAGTCCACCGGCTGGTCCGGGCTGTGCAAGAACCTCGGGAGTTTCTTTCCCTCTGAACAGCGCGGGCGGGTGCTGGGGCTGTGGAGTTCCTGCTACGCCTTTGGTGGGTTGGTGGCGTCGCCGTTTGCTGGCTGGTGGGCGTATACGCTGATCGGCACCTGGCATGCGGCGTTCTTTTCCAGTGCGGCGGTGGTTGGGCTGGTCGCCGTGCTGTTTTTTATTTTTCAGCGCAACAAACCCGAAGACGTTGGCTTGCCGGCGGTGGAACCGGAGCCGCAACTGACGGCGCAAGAGGCTGATGCGCAAAGCAGGATCAGCATTCTGGAACCGTTGAAAGAAATCCTGCGCAACCGCACCGTGCTGGTCCTGGGGCTCGCGTACTTTCTGCTGAAACCGGCACGCTACGCGATTCTGCTCTGGGGCCCGGTGATCGTCTTCGAGCAGATGCCCTCGGTGGGCAAGGTCGGCGCGGCCATCATTCCGACTGCCTTTGAACTGGCCGGGTTGCTTGGGCCGATTCTGCTGGGGCTGGCATCGGACAAACTGTTCGGCGCTCGACGCATGCCGGCGTGTGTGCTCAGCCTGTTGGCGCTGACCGTGACCCTGGCGTTGTTCATGGGTGCCCTGCATACCGGCAGCGTGATGCTGGTGGTGGCGCTGCTGTTCGTCATGGGCCTGACCCTGTACGGACCGGACTCGATGATCAGCGGCGCGGCGGCGATCGATTTCGGCACCGCCAAGGCGGGTGCTACAGCGGCCGGTTTCGTCAACGGTTGCGGCTCGGTCGGGGCGATTCTCGGCGGATTGCTGCCGGGCTACTTCGACTCGGTCACGGTGTTCATCGTCTTCGCTGGCTGCGCGTTGTTTTCGGCCCTGGTGTTGATCCCACACTGGAACAGCCGTCCGGCTGGCCTGCGTGCCGAAAGCACTTTCGTACCTGACCAACCGATCAGCGTAAAACCTCTGCGTACTTAAGGATTGACCCATGAGACCTTTCTGGCTGGAACAGGCGCTGGCGGCCGAGTCCTGCGCGCCATGCGAACCCTTGGCGGGCGACACCCGCGCCGATGTCTGCATTGTCGGCGGTGGCTACACCGGGTTGTGGACGGCGATCATGCTCAAGCAACAGAACCCCGAACTGGATGTGCTGTTGATCGAGGCCGATATCTGCGGCGCCGGCGCCAGTGGTCGCAACGGTGGTTGTGCACTGTCGTGGTCGGCCAAGTACTTCACCCTTGAACGGCTGTTCGGCGTCGAAGAAGCCGTGCGGCTGGTCAAGGAATCGGAGCGCAGCATTCATGCCATCGGCGCCTTTTGCGAGCAGTACGCGGTGGACGCCGATTACCGCCTCGACGGTACGCTCTATACCGCCACCAACCGCGCTCAATGCGGCTCGACCGATGCTGTGATCGCAGCGTTGGAGCGCAATGGCATCAACTCTTTCAGCCAACGACCGGTGGCCGACGTGCAACGCATGGCCGGTTCCAGCAAACATCTGGAAGGCTGGTTTTCCCCGGCGGCGGCCAGCGTGCAACCGGGCAAACTGGTGCGCGGCTTGCGCCGGGTCGCCTTGCAGCTGGGGGTGAAGATTCACGAGCATACCGCCATGACGAGGTTGCAGGAGGGCAAGCCTGCGCTGGTACAAACCTCGAACGGCACAGTTCGCGCGGATCGCGTGGTGCTGGCGATGAACGCCTGGATGGCCCGGGCGTTTCCACAGTTCGAGCGCAGTGTGGCGATTGTTTCCAGCGACATGCTGATCACCGAACCGCGCCCCGATCTGCTTGACGAAATCGGTTTGACCAGCGGCGTCACCGTGCTCGATTCGCGGATTTTCGTGCACTACTACCACAACACCCCGGACGGCCGAATCATGCTCGGCAAGGGCGGCAATACCTTTGCTTACGGCGGGCGAATGTTGCCGGTGTTCGATCAGCCATCGCCCTATGCCGGTTTGTTGCAACACAGCCTGGGCGAGTTCTTTCCGGCGTTTGCCCAGGTCAAGGTCGAGGCGACCTGGAACGGTCCGTCTGATCGCTCGGTCACCGGTTTGCCGTTTTTCGGTCAGATGAGCGCCAGCGGCAACGTGTTTTATGGTTTCGGATACTCCGGCAGCGGGGTTGGCCCGTGTCATATGGGCGGGCAGATTCTCGCCTCGATGGTTCAAGGGCTGGATAATGCCTGGACCCGTTCGCCTCTGGTCAACGGCCCGTTGGGCTTGTTTCCGCCGGAACCGATTCGTTACCTCGGCTCATTGATGGTGCGCAACGCCATCCGCCGCAAGGAGCGCGCCGAAGATCATGGGCATCGGCCGCGGCATCTGGATGTGCGTCTGGCGAAATTCGCGGCGGCGGCAGGCAAGGCCGACAAGGGCTGAGTCAGGGCGATGGGTCCGAGCGATTGACCAGCCAATCGAGCAGCAAATCGCTATCGCGGCGTGGCTCGGGATCAGGCCGGGTGCGCGGGTGATGGCCCATGCCGATACACAGCACCGGTCGGTCCGGGTCACTGTCGAGAAAACTGATCAGGACGTCGCTGCCGGCCTTTGGCAGGCTGGACGCATCAATCCGACCGTCCGGCGTTGCAAAGGCCACCGGTAACCAGATACCCACAGATTCAAGCGGATCCGCTTGCGCGGTTGGCCACAGCCTGACTTGTATTCGACCTCGATCATCCAGCGCCGGCGGTTGCCCGGCAGGGCCCAGTACCCGGGCGGGCTGGTAACCCGGGATGCTCGGCCTGGTCTGTTTGAGTGCCGGCCTGAATACCGTTGACCAGGGAATGGCGGTGAACTGATTGCGGTAATGAACGACAGTGACCGGTTTGTCGGTGGCAAGAATCGAAGGTTGTTGCCCTTGATGTCGGGTTTCGGTGAGCAGCCATTGATCGTTGAAATTCGCCAGTGGATGTTCCGACACTTGCACGATCCGTGCGCTGCGCAGTGCGCACTGGTTGCTTTGACCGTGGATCTGCAGGTACTGGCAACGCAGACGTTCCAGTTGTCGTCGGCTCAACTGATCGTGATGGATGTGCTCGGGCGCGGGGCGGACCATGACCGGTAAGGGTTTGCTGAGCGCGTGGTTGGCCGCGCCATCGTCGGGTTTTTGCGAGCCACGATTCCTGGCCTCCAGTCGTGAGGGAATGGGCGGCGAGTCATGGCGCTGGAACAACTCACTGATCGTCGGCCCGTCACTGTCTTCGGGCGCGTTGCCCTGGAATGGCGTAAGGACGGGGTCCTGGGGGAAGCTCAGGCTGTCATCTGCCAGGATCAGCACATGCCCTTCGCGCTGATGTTCGAAGTGATAGTGAATGCCTTCTTCTTCGCACAGCCGTTGCAGTAATGCCAGGTCGCTCTCCTCGTACTGAATGCAAAAAGGCCGGACGGGATAGTGTCCGCTGGATAATTCGAAGCGATAGCTCGCCTCGGGCACATCATGTTCCTCCAGCAGTTGGCGCAGGATCATCGGTACGCTGAGGTGATGAAAGACCCGGCGTGAACGCTGCCGGTCGAGCCATTGAATGTAGGGCACGAGCACCAGTTTGTAGCCGATCCGGTGTGGGCCGCGATGTTCGCGACTGGCACTGTGAAGTACGCCATGAAGACCCTGGCCCTCCATCAGGCTGAGGAACACCGGTTGTTGCAGCAATCGGTCGAGGTTCATGGCCGGCGCGAGGCCGATCACTTCGATGTCGAATCGATAGGGCTGGTTGAGGGCTTCTCGGCCACTGAACTGCAACACCTGCAAACTCAAATCGCCGTCGAGAAGTGTCAGGGTGAAGGGGCTTTCCTTGTCGTTGTGCATCGAACGCGCTTCTGCCATGGAATTCGGGCGCAGAGGGTACGAAACCATAGCCCTTTATAGTCACCGCAAATCGAAGTTTCAGAATCGCCCTACAACTGACGGTGAAGATGTCGATGGGTCATGCGGGTTAACAGGGTGGATTTTTTGGTCGATTGCCAACTTTAGGGCGTATAAACTTGCGCCCATGCGTCGGCCAATAGATGTCTCGGCGCCACAGATCAAGAGAGTGAGTAATGGGCGCACAGTGGAAGGTTAAACACAAAGAAGCGGCATCTAACGCCAAGGGCAAGATCTTCGGCAAACTGGTAAAAGAAATCACCATCGCTGCGCGTAACGGTGCCGATGTCGCGACCAACGCACATCTGCGGCTGGTGGTTGAACAGGCCAAGAAAGCCTCGATGCCCAAGGAAACCCTGGATCGCGCGATCAAGAAAGGCGCGGGCCTGCTGGGTGAAACCGTGCAGTACCATCGCGTGACCTATGAAGGCTTCGCACCGCATCAGGTGCCACTGATCGTTGAATGCGTGACCGACAACATCAACCGCACCGTCGCTGAAATCCGCGTTGCGTTCCGCAAGGGCCAATTGGGCGCTTCCGGTTCGGTAGCGTGGGACTTCAACCATGTCGGCATGATCGAGGCGTCCCCGGACAGCCCGGACGCCGATCCGGAAATGGCCGCCATCGAAGCCGGCGCCCAGGATTTCGAGGCGGGTGACGAAGAGGGCACGACCCTGTTCCTGACCGAGCCTGCGGACCTGGACGCCGTGCAGAAAGCCCTGCCCGAGCAAGGGTTCACCGTGTTGTCGGCCAAGCTGGGCTATCAGCCGAAAAACCCGGTCAGCGGTCTGAGCGATGAGCAGATGGCTGAAGTCGAGGCCTTCCTTGAAGGCCTTGATAACCACGATGACGTGCAGGACATGTTTGTCGGGTTGGCGGGGTAATTTGATTTTTCAGTGATACCGCTATCGCGAGCAGGCTCACTCCCACAATTGACCGAGTTGTCTGTAAGGACGCGATCTAATGTGGGAGCGGGCTTGCTCGCGAATGACCGCGCAGCGGTCACCGATTTTCCAGTACTCGTACAATCTCCGCGAACCCCGGTCGCTCCAGCACCTGCGGCTGACAGCAGCGCTGCTGCAATTGCTCCAGATGCACACGACCTTCATCGCTCAACCCCGAGTCGATCCGCTCCAGCAATTCCCCCAGCAAAATCCCGAACGCTCGCACTTCTATCCGTTGCAGCGCACGGCTTTCAAGGCTGTCCGAGATGGCATGGAAAGACGCGGCGCCAAAATCCCCCAACAGGCAATCACCGTGCTCGTTCCACAAAATGTTGTGGCCGTAGAGGTCGCCGTGGGTGATGCCATGCTGGTGCAAATGTTCGGCTGCCGAGGCGATACCAGAGGCGATGCGCAATGCTACGCCAGCGCTGAGCCGGGTGTCGTTGGCGTAAACGTCGCGGGTGCATGACGCCAGGCTCGGCAGGCCGGCCAGATTGCGATAGCTCGGATCGATCAATTGCATCACCAGCCCGGCCTGGGCTTCCGGATGCCCGACGATGCGGCCTTTAACCCGGATCAGGTTGGGGTGACTACCGGCGGTGATGCAGGCGTTCATCTCGTGTAACGGCGAGCCATCGCTGGTCATTTCGCCTTTGTAGAGCTTGACGGCGACCGCTGTGGCCGGGTGGTTCGGTCGATCCCAAACAGCCCGATAAATAACCCCTGACGCGCCTTCGCCCAGTTGCTGCTCCAGACGCAGTTCAGACCACGGAATGCGGGGTGTGGCTTCGAGGGCAGCCGCATCGGCTTCGGTCTCCAGCGGGTTACCGGCGTACGCCAACCAGCTCAGGCTGGGCAGGGTCAGCAGCCACTCGGGCAACTCGCTCAACTGATTGGCGGCGATGCGGATCAGTTCGAGTCGATGGCAATGCCGCAAGCTCTGCGGCAAATCTTGCAAGCGGTTGCCAGCCAGCATGAGTTTTTGCAGGAGCGGGCGTTCACCCAGTTCGGCCGGCAGCTCAGTGATGCAGTTATCGGTCAGGATCAGCCAGCGCAGCAACGGTGGCAGGGCCGCGCCTGGCACGCGCTCGATACGATTGGCCTTGAAGCCGACCATCGTCAGTGCGGCGCATTGGCCCAGGCAAACGGGCAGCTCGGTGAACAGATTGTCCGCGCAGAACAGCACGCGTAAACGGGTCAGGCGGTGCAAGTCGTCCGGCAGGCTGCTCAAGGCATTGCCGCTGAGGTCGAGGACTTCCAGCGAGTCCGCCAGGTCGAAGATTTCCCTCGGAAACTCCGTCAGGCCGCCGCTGAGGTCCAGACGGGTAATGCCCGACAGTTGGCCGGCGCGTAGTTGGGCAAGGGTATCCATGAACAGATTCACTATTGATCGAGAGGAGGGCGCACAGGCCCGGAAGCGGGCGACATGATACCGGCAAAGGTGGGGTGGCTGTTAAACCGCTATCGCGAGCAGGCTCGCTCCCACACTGAAGTTGTGTTGTACACCGATCCAATGTGGGAGCGGGCTTGCTCGCGAAGGCGGTGTGTCATTCACCATTCGGTTTCCTGACCTTACGCATTCGCGGGCAAGCCCGCTCCCACAGGGTTTGCTGTGTTGCCTCGGGTTAGCGCTCGATACTGCGATTCCACCGCGCATTCCACGCTGGGCGCTGTTCGTTGACCTGATCCCAATCGATCGCAATGGCAGTGGCCAGGTACTGTTTCATCGCTTCGACCTGGCCACGAGTCTTGTCGGTGGTCGGGGTATTCGGGTTGGACGGGATCTGGTCACCGTCTTCAAGCGCGGCGGCCTGGGCTTCAGGCGTCAGCAAGAAAGCGGCGAGTTTTTGTGCCAATTCCGGCTGAGTGTTGTTGGCGATGGCACATTCGGCCACGTTGAGCACCACGGCGCCTTCCTTCGGCTGCGCATACTCCACCGGCATGCCCTTGAGTTTCAGCGCGGTGACCTGGGTCGGCGTCAACGGGAACAACGCGGCTTCGTCGGTCTGAAGCATTTCGGAAATCTTCGCCGAGCTCGGAATGTACTCCAGCACGTTGCGCCCGACGGTGTTCGGCCACGCCTTGAAGCCTGGTTCGACGTCGGTTTCGCTGCCGCCCTGAATCCGGTTGAACATCAAAAACCCGTGCAGGCCAAAGGTCGAGGAGGCCATCGACTGGAACACCAGTTTGTCCTTGAAGCGCGGGTCAGCCATGTCCATCCACGAGGTCGGTGCGGTCCAGCCTTTCTCCTTGAACAGCCGCGTGTTGTACGCCAGCCCGGTCACGCCGAGGCTGACCGCCACCGCTTGATCCTTGATGCGACCCTTGGCCGGAATCTGCGCCAGCGGGGCGCTGTCTTCAAGTTTGTCGCACAGCCCCATGGCGATGGCGCGGTACATGATGCCGTCGTCGAGGAACATCACGTGCATCTGCGGGTTGCCTTTGCTGGCCTGGACCTTGGCCAGAATGTCGGCGGAGGTGCCTGGCACGATCACCACTTTGACGTTGTTGGCCTTCTCGAAAACCGGTAGCACCTTGTCGGCATAGAGCCGCTCCATGGTCCCGCCGTTCATGCCCAGGTAAAGCGTCGGTTCGGCCTGGGCCTGGGTGGCGGCGAGCAGGGCGCCCAAGCAGGAGATACCGAGCAGTGCAGTGCGTTTGACGTTATTCATTAGCGCGACCTTCCTCTATCAAGCAACGGAGATGGAGTGAAACCGGGTGATGGAAAACGCATCCAGCGACGTTTTTGAAGCGCCGCTGCAGATGATTTCGGTGAGCGCCTGGCCCACCGCGGGGCCGATCTGAAAGCCCGCACCGGCAAAGCCGAATGCGTGTAACAGACCGGGTTGAGTGCCACTGTGGCCGATCACCGGTTGGCGATCGGGCAGGTAACCTTCGGTGCCGCTCCAGGTGCGAATCGCCTGGGCGCCTTCAAGAAACGGATAAAGCTCGACGGCTTGACGCAGGATCTCGATCACGGCGTGCTGGCCCGGCCGGGCGCGGGCGCCATCAAGGGCAAAACCCTGGCCGCCACCCAATACGCAATTGCCGCGAGCGACCTGACGGGCATAGATACCGCCGCCCTCGACCCCGGTGCTGGCATTCATCACCAGCGGCAACGGCTCAGTGACCAACATCGCCGGGTGCCCGGCGTGCATCGGCACCGCCTCACCGAACTGTGATGCCAGGCTGCCGGCCCAGGCTCCGGCGCAGTTCAAAAGCCAGGGCGCGTGCAGGTCGAGACCGGTTTGCGTGCTGATACGAAAACCTTGGCCGTCATGTTCCACCGCCGTCACCGCGCATTGTTCATGGACCTGCGCGCCATGTCGCCGCGCCGCCCGGGCAAACGCCGGGGACACCAGTCGTGGGTTGGCGTGACCGTCATCGGGGCAAAACGAGGCACCGACCGCCACCTCGCCGACCCACGGAAAACGTGCGCGTAATTCACTGCGCTCAAGCACCTGTAAGTCGAGACCAAAGCCCCGACTGCTGGCGGCATAGTCTTGCAAGGCGTGCAAATCGTTGAGGCTGCGGGCCAGTTTCAGGTGGCCGCTGCGCTGATACTCACCGTCGATGCCAATCAGCTGTGGCAGTTGTCCCCAGATGTCGTGGGCCCGTTGCGACAGCGGTAGTTGCGAGAGTGGTCGCCCCTGGCGCCGCACGCCGCCGTAGTTCACGCCGCTGGAATGCGAGCCACAGAAGTCCCGCTCCAGTAGCGCCACGCGACGCCCGGCCTTGCTCAGAAACAGCGCGGCGGAGGCGCCGACAATTCCGCCGCCAATGATGACGGCATCGACTTCGATCATGACTCGACCTCCAGACCAAACGGCAGGGGTTTGATGGGGGCCTGAGCCCTCAGGCGACCAATGTCGGAGATGGCGCGCTGGCTTTCGCAGGCAATGATTTCCGCTGCGGCGGCGCCGCACATCCGTCCCTGGCAGCGGCCCATGCCGATCCGGCAATGCGCCTTGACCCGGTTGATCTCCCAATGACCCTCGCGCACAACCTGGCGGATGTCGCCGGCGCGCACTTCTTCGCAGCGGCAGATCATCACGTCATTCGGGGCCTCGGCGGCCCAATGTTCGGGAAAGATGAAGGCCCGTTCCAGGCCTTGGCGGAAGGTATCGATCCGTCCCAGCGCTTGCTCCAATTGCGCCCCACGTTGCGGCGGGATCAGGTAACCGATGTCTTCGAGCAACGCCAGGGCCGCGCGTTCACCGGCCATTTCCGCCGCGTCGGCGCCCATGATGCCGGCGCCGTCACCGGCCAGGTAAACCTCGGCGACACTGCTGCGACCGGCGCTGTCCCGTTGCGGCAGCCAGGCGCGGTTGAGCGGGTTCCAGGCGAATTCACAGCCGAGCAGGTCGGCGAGTTGGGTTTCACTGCGCAGGCCGTGGGCGAAGGCGACGGCGTCGCACTCCAGTTGCTGATCGCCCTTGGCGTTGCGCCAGGTCAGCGATTGCACACGCTGTTTGCCGTCGATGCCTGTGAGGCTGGCACCTTGGTGCACCGGGATGCCGTGGGCGGTCAGCCAACTGCGGTAATAAATGCCTTTGGCCAGGGTGGCCGGCTGCGAGAGCAGACCGGACAGGGCGCGGGCCTGAGCGCTGAACGGCGAGCTGTCGAGCACCGCGACCACCTTGGCGCCGGCCTTGGCGTATTGATATGCCACCAGGTACAGCAACGGCCCACTGCCGGCGAACACCACGCGTTCACCGATGGCGCAGCCTTGAAACTTGAGGGCGATCTGCGCCGCGCCGAGGCTGTAAACCCCGGGAAGGGTCCAGCCTGGCACCGGCAGAATCCGGTCGGTGGCGCCCGTGGCGACAATCACACGGGAGAACGCCAGCCGCGCGGCGCGGCCTTCATGCAAGGTGTCGAGCGCGCTATCCTCGGCGTTCCACACCAACGTCTCGGGACGGTAATCGAGTTGCTCGCGCAGCGCGTCAATCGTCCGATGCAGCGCGTTGGCCTTGCCGGCTTCGAAGCCATACAGCTTGACCGGCGAGCGCTTGAAGTTTGCCGGTTGGCGCCGATAAATCTGCCCGCCCCCGTGTGCTGCTTCGTCCAGCAGCACCGGGCGAAGTCCATGCGCAACCAGCGTCTGCGCTGCCCGAATGCCGGCCGGACCGGCACCAATGATGACCACCGAATTCATACCCACCTCATGTGTGAGCGACGCAGATCCCTTGTGGGAGCGAGCCTGCTCGCGATGACGGCGGTACATTCAACATTAATGCTGGCTGACAGATTGCTATCGCGAGCAGGCTCGCTCCCACAGGGGATCCGGTTTCGGCAGATTGAAAAGGTGTTCATAGGGACCGCCCCGGTTCGCGGCTGATCTGCTGACCGGCTTCGAGCAGCGTCGAGCAGGCACGCACGCGTCGACCATCGCCCAGTCGAACCCAGCAGTCCTGACACGCACCCATCATGCAAAACCCGGCACGGGGTTCGGCGCTGAAGTCGCTGCCGCGCAAGTGTTCGCTGCAGGTCAGCACCGCCGTCAGCAAAGTGTCGCCGAGCAGGCCGGTGGCCGGCGTGCCGTCGAGGGTAAAGTCCAGGGCCGGGCGGTCGCCTTCGGCCAGTCGTTTCAGCAGAGCCATGGCGCCCTCATTGTTTGCCCACCAGAACCCGATCGAGGCCGTAGACCCGGTCGAGCAAAATCATCGTCAACGCGGTCAACCCAATCACCAGTGCCGACACCGCCGCCATCATCGGATCGATGGATTCGGTGGCGTACACGTACATCCGCACCGGCAAGGTTTGCGTGGCCGGCGAGGTGACGAAAATCGACAGCGTGACCTCATCGAAACTGTTGATGAACGCCAGCAGCCAGCCACCGGCCACCCCCGGCAGAATCATCGGCAAGGTGATTTCCCGGAACAGCGTGAAGCGCCCGGCACCGAGCGATTGCGCGGCGTGTTCGGCGCTGCGATCCAGGCCGATGGCCGACGCCAACACTAGTCGCAGCACGTACGGCGTGATCACCAGCACGTGGGCGAAGATCAGCCAGGCGAAGCTGCCGTTGACCCCCATCAGCGCAAACAACCGCAGCAACGCCACACCCAGCACCAAGTGCGGAATGATGATCGGCGACAGGAACAGACCGTTGAGAAAGTCGCGGCCGGGGAACTCGAAGCGAGTGATTGCCAGCGCCGCCGGCACCGCAATCAGCGTCGCCAGACTGGCCGCGCAAAACGCCAGGATCAGGCTGTTGTAGAACGCATCGACAAAGTCAGCACGCTCGAACACGGCGCGGAACCAGCGCAGGGAAAACTCCGTGGTGGGCAGGCTCAAGGTGTTTTCCGGGGTGAAGGCCACGAGGCAGACCACCACCAGCGGCGCCAGCATGAACAGCACCACCAGGGTATGGAACAGCAGGGCGAAAGGACCGTTCTTGGACATGACGAGTTATCCCAATGACTTCTTGTAGCGGCCTTCGATCATCCGGTTCCACGAGAGCATGATCAGCAGGTTGAGCAACAACAGGGCCACGGCGATGGCCGCGCCCATCGGCCAGTTGAGCTCCGACAGGTACTGGTCGTAGATCAGCGTGGCGACCATTTTTATCCGGCGTCCGCCGAGCAGGCCGGGAATCGCGAAAGAGCTGGCGGCGAGGCCGAACACGATCAAGGTGCCGGAGAGCACGCCCGGCATGATCTGCGGCAGCACCACTTGGCGCATCACGGTGAAGTGGCTGGCACCGAGGGACATCGCGGCTTGTTCGGCGGCCGGGTCGAGTTTCTGCAGCGAGGTCCAGACCGGAATGATCATGAACGGCAGCATCACGTGGACCAACGCAATCACCACTGCGAACGGCGTGTAGAGCAGCTTCATCGGCGAGCCGCCAAAGGCTTGCAGGATCTGGTTGACCAGGCCGTCGGCACCCAGCAACAGGCTCCAGCCGAAGGCGCGCACCACCACCGAAATCAACAGCGGGGTGAGGATCAGAATCAGGAAAATCGAGCGCCACGGCGCGCCCATGCGGCTGAGGATGTAGGCCTCGGGCACGCCGATCACCACGCAGAGCAGGGTGGTCAGGGCGCTGATCCACATCGTGCGCAGAAAGATTTCGTAGAAGTACGGATCGCCCAGCAAGCTGCTGTAGTGATCAAGGGTGTAGGCGTCGCCGTTGATCCCCGAGCTGTAGTCGAAGACGTTGAACGACAGCACCAAGGTCAGCAGCAGCGGGATCACCAGCAGGCCGAGGTACAAGGCCAGGGCCGGTGCCGACAGCCAGTAACCCTGGCGTCCGTGGCGAATGGCGACAAGCGTACTCATGCCGGCACCTCGTCGACGGTTAGCACCCGCAGCAACGTTGCGTCCCAATCGAGCCCGACCGCCGTGCCTTCGGTCAGCGGTGCCGAACCGTCGTTGCGGCGCACCACGCTGAGTTCGCCCAGGGTTGTCGAGACGCCGTACAACCATTGGCTGCCGAGAAAGAAGCGGCTGACGATATTGCCTTGCAGGCGGCCTTGACCTTTGTCCCGCAGGTCGATTTTTTCCGGACGCAGGCTCAGGATCAGTTCGCCGCCACTGCGAACCTGGACCACACCCGCGTCATCACGCTCGCCGGGCAGCAGATTGGCCTTGCCGACGAACCCGGAAATGAACTCGGTGCGCGGGTGTTCGTAGAGGGTGTACGGCGCGTCGATCTGGGTGATGCGCCCGGCCTGCATCACCACCACCCGGTCGCTGATGGACAGCGCTTCGGACTGGTCATGGGTGACCATCAGCGTGGTGATCCCGACTTCGCGCTGGATGCGGCGGATCTCGTACTGCATCTCTTCGCGCAGGTTGGCGTCGAGGTTGGACAGCGGCTCATCGAGCAGCAGCACCGGCGGCTCGATCACCAAAGCTCGAGCCAACGCAACACGCTGACGCTGGCCGCCGGAAAGCTCTCGCGGATAACGCTCGGCATGCTGGTTGAGGCGCACCAGTTTCAGCACCCGGTCCACTCGCTGCTGCAACTCGCCATTGGCCACTTTGCGCATGCGCAGGCCGAAGGCGACGTTGTCTTTCACGGTCATGTGCGGGAACAGCGCGTAACTCTGGAACACCACGCCCAAACCACGGCTGGCGGGTTTGGCGTGGGTGATGTCGCGACCGTCCAGCACAATGCGTCCGCTGCTGACTTCGACGAAGCCGGCGATCATTTGCAGAGTGGTGGTTTTACCGCAGCCGGAGGGGCCGAGCAGCGAGACGAACTCGCCTTTCTCGACCGAGAGGTTGGTGGCCACGACGGCGTCGATCTCACCGTAGCGTTTGCCGAGTCCTTCAAGTTGCACAAAAGCCATAACTGCGCTCCACCTGAGATTGTTATGCATCGCCCGAAGGCGCGCTTTTTTGTATGGGCAGATACGAAAAGGTCTTGCGGGGTGCGTTGGCGCTCGACTTCTGTCGGCTGCCGCTGTTGTTCGAATCGCCCCTGTCTGGACGCAGAGTAGGACGAAGAATAGGATGGGCTCAATGGCCTATTTCACTGAGACGATGACTATTTTCAGTTTCATTCGGTGAGTAAATTAATACTCGAGAAAACCCATGACAGATTCCATTGATCGGAATGAAAGCAAAAGTGATGTCGGTGTCGGCGCGGTCTCCAGACTGTTTGCCGTGCTGCGCAGTCTGGGTGACAACGTCGAGGGCGGGGAACGGGTGACACAACTGGCCCAGCGCATTGGCTTGTCACAACCGACCACGCACCGATTGCTGCGTAGTTTGATGGATGAAGGGATGGTCGAGCAGGATGCGCGCAGCAAACGCTATCGCTTGAGTCTGGAGTTTTTTGCCCTGGCGGCCCGTGCCGGGAACACCGGAAACCTGCGCGAACTGGTGCGTCCGGCGTTGCTGCGGCTGTCGGCGTCGTTGGGGGATTCGTTGTTCTTGCTGGCGCGCAGTGGTTTTGATGCGATTTGCCTGGATCGCAGCGAAGGGCCGTTTCCGATCCGCACCTTTACCGGTGACATCGGCGGGCGGGTGGCGCTGGGCGTGGGGCAGGGCAGCCTGGCGATTCTGGCGTTCCTGCCGGAAGAAGAGCGCGACACGGTGATTCACTACAACTTGCCGAGGCTCAAGGATTTCCACCTGTACGACGAGGTGTTCCTGCGCTCGGAAGTCGAGAACGTGCGCAAGCTCGGTTATGCCGGGCGCAACACCGGCGTGTTGCAGGGCATGGCCGGGGTGGCGGTGCCGATTCTGGATCGTGAAGGGCGGGCGGTCGCGGCACTGAGCGTGGCGACCGTGAGTGATCGGCTGGGGCCGGATCGATTGCCGACGGTGGTCGAAATGCTTAAGCGCGAAGCGGCGCTGATCGGACCGCGGATCAATCCGTTCGACCCTTTATTGCGTAGGCCTTCGCAAGTGTTTGGGCAGGGCTGACCCCGCTCCCACAGGGAATCGATCGTTCCCACGCTCCGCGTGGGAATGCAGTCCGGGACGCTCTGCGTCCCAAAACGGACGCGGAGCGTCCGGTGAGGCATTCCCACGCCGAGCGTGGGAACGATCAGTATCGGAAGTCAGAACTGCACGGTTTGCTTGAGCATCTGCGCCGCCGGCGTATCAGTGGGGCTGACCATCGCGTAGTTGTACCCGCCCCCTGACCAGTACTCGGCCTGCAACCCGCCATCGCTGCGACTGCCCCTCGGCAACAGGTAGTTTTTCGGACCCGGTGGGCGGACGTAGAAGCTGACTTTATGGCCGCCCTGATCCTCGTAGACCACCATCGCCGCCGGCCCTTGCTCGGTGCTCAGCAAGCGTCCGCTGACCGGTTTGAAACCGGCGCCCGAAAGGTCAGGCAAGCGATTGGCCTGAGTGAAATAGCGGTCGAGCCAACCCTGCATGTCACCGTCATCACTGACTTTGTAATCGGCCGGCAGGATGCCTTGCTGGGCAATCAGGCGATAGGCCTGCAGGGCATCGGTCATTGGTAGTTGGGCACTGATGAGCGTCATCTCCCGGGCTTGCCAGCCGCTGAATCCGCCGACGCTGACCGCGATCAGCAACACGGCGGCGCTGGCCAGGTGACGGCGAGATTGTCGTTTTAGGCGTTGGCGAATCAGCGCCGGGTCGAGATCCGGGTTGGCCGGTTGCTGCAGCGCGCCGCTCAATGCCGCGCGCAATTGTTGGGCGTCCTGCTGCCAGGCACGCACTTGGGCAGCCACTTCCGCGTTGCTGGCCAGAAAAGTCTCCACCAGACGTCGGTCGGCATCGCTGAGTTGCTGGTCGACATAGGCGTGCAGGTCACGCTCGCTTGGGGGCAGGCTGATCATTTGAGTCTCCGCAGGGAAGGGCGGGTGATTTCGCCGTCGCTCAACTGGCGCAAGGCCTGGCGGGCACGGGACAGGCGGGACATCACGGTGCCGGTGGGGACGTCGAGAATCTCGGCGACCTCCTTATAACTCAAGCCTTCGACCGAGACCCAGAGCAGCAGGGCGCGTTGTTCGGTGGTGAGCTGGTCGAAAGCTTGCAGGGTTGATTGGGCGATCACGGTGCGTTCCACCGATGGCTGTGAATCGTCACGCCCGGTAAAGAATTCGAGCATCCGCGCATAACGCCGGGAGCGTCGGTGAGCATCGAGAAACTGTCGATACAGAATCGAAAACAGCCAGGCGCGCAAGTCGCCGTCGGGGTGTTTGTCGCCCCAACTCGACAGCGCGCGTTCAAGGCAAGACTGCACCAGGTCGTCGGCGCTGCTGGGATTGCGCGTCAATGACACGGCAAACCGGCGCAGTCCGGGAATGATTTCTCGCAGTTGTTCGTCGATATCGTTCATGAAGTTCTGGCTAGTCACTACGCTTTGGACTAGGAAGACGCCCGGCATTGGAGGTTATTCCACGCCTGAAAAAATAAATACCGCGCGATGGAATAAACCGCCACGGTGTTCGTCTGCTTGATCCTTCTCACTTGTGGCCGATGGCCCTGGAGTCTTTCATGGTAGATCGCTCGTCACCGCCAACCCGGCCACCCTTGAGTGCCGCGAGCCTGACATTACGTCTGGCCGGTATCGCTGTGGTGGTTGCCGCCCTGGCTGGGGCTTTTGCCTACGTCAACGGCACCTTTGACCCACAGCGCCTGACCCCGAAAAAACTGGTCAATGTGCTGGAGACCAACAACGGCGTGCACCCCGGCTTCCGACGCAATCACTCCAAAGGCGTGTGCGTGATCGGGCATTTCGAGAGCAGTGGCGAGGCGCGCAGCTATTCCAGCGCTCAGGTGTTCAATGTTGCGCGGACCCCCGTGGTGGGGCGTTTCGCCTTGCCGGCCGGCAATCCTTATGCGCCGGACAACAGCGTGCCGATCCGCAGCCTGGCGTTGCGATTCACCCAGGCCAACGGCCAGCAGTGGCGCACCGGGATGAACAGCATGCCAGTGTTCCCGGTGGGCACCCCCGAAGCGTTCTATCAATTGCAGCAGGCCCAGTCACCGGACCCGGCCACCGGCAAGCCGAACCCGGCTGCCGTGCCAGCATTCTTCGGTTCGCATCCGGAAGCAGGACCGTTCCTGGCCTGGATCAAAACCGCCAAGCCGTCGGCCAGTTACGTGACGGAAACCTACAACAGCGTCAATGCGTTTTACCTGGTGAACGCGGCCGGGCAACGGCAAGCAGTGCGCTGGAGCATGGTGCCCGTCGCTCAGGATGCCGCGGGTGCTACGGCGCCTGAAGGGGGGGAATTCCTGGAGAAAGACCTGGTTCAGCGCATTTCCGCAGGACCGCTGCGTTGGCAGTTGAACATCACGCTGGCCAACCCTGGCGATCCGGTCAACGACGCCAGCAAGGCCTGGCCCGAGGGTCGCAAAGTGTTGAACGCCGGCACCCTCGTACTTGAAAGCACCCAGCCGCAACTCAGTGGCGAATGTCGCGATATCAACTACGACCCGCTGGTACTGCCCGCCGGCATCGAAGGTTCCGACGACCCATTGCTCGCCGCTCGTTCAGCGGGGTACGCCAATTCCTACTTGCGTCGTACCAGCGAAGTCAGCCAGTTGCCCTCTGCCCATAAACAGGAGTCTCGTCAATGAGCGCTCAACCGAACCACTTCGCGCCATTAGCGCGATTGCTGCACTGGCTGATGGCGCTGATGATCATTGCCATGCTGTTTATCGGCGCGGGCATGGCCGCTTCAGTGTCCGAGCGTCATGAGTGGCTGATTCATCTGCACAAACCCTTGGGCGTTGCGATTCTGCTGTTGGTGATCGTTCGCCTGGCCGTGCGCTTTTCCACTCGACAGCCACCGCTGCCAGCGGATCTGCCGGGTTGGCAAGCGCTGGCGGCCAAGGCTTCGCATGTTTTGCTGTACGCGTTGATGCTGATCCTGCCGCTGCTGGGTTGGGCGATGATTTCAGCGGCGGGGGATCCGGTGATGCTCAGCAGCTCGCTGCAGTTGCCGTCGATCGTACCGGCGAATGCGCAGGTGTTTGCGTTCCTGCGCAAGGCTCACGGGTATCTGGCGTACTTGCTGTTCCTGACGGTGCTGGTGCATTTGGCGGCGGCATTATTTCACGGCTGGGTGCGCCGCGATGACGTGCTGGACAGCATGTTGCGGGGCAAGGATCGCGGCTGATCCCTTACGTTCACTTGTAGCAGCAGCCTCGCAGGCTCGACAGCTGCTACACAGTCAGTGCGACGCGGCTTCCAATGGTTGGACCTTTGTGGCGAGTGTCAGCCACCAATAAATCAACGCCACAGCATTGATGCCTGCGCCCAGCAGGCATACGCCGAGCCAACCGGCCCACGCGTACATCGCCGTCGAACCGATCGACCCCAAGGCGCTGCCAATCGAATAGAACAGCATGTAGCCGGCGGTGAGTCGGCTTTGGGCTTCGGGGCGCACGCTGTAGATCATGCTCTGGCTGGTGACGTGCACGGCCTGCAAACCCAGATCCAGGGTAATCACGCCAAGCAGCAATGCCCACAACGAGGACTGGGTGAAGGCAATCGGCAGCCAGGAAACCAGCATCAACAAGAGTGACAAACCGCTGGTCCATTGTCCCAGGCCACGATCAGCCAGATGCCCGGCACGAGCGGCGGCCAATGCACCGGCGGCACCTGCCAGCCCGAATAATCCGATTTGTGTGTGGGACAACGACAGCGGCGGGGCGCTCAGCGGTAGCACCATGGGCGTCCACAACACCATGGCACTGGCGAAGGTCAGTAGCGCGAGCACCGCACGCTGGCGCAGCACCGGTTCTTCCTTGAACAGCTTGAATACCGAGCCCAGCAAAGCGCCGTAGGAACTGGCGGGTTGCGCAGCTTCATGTTTGGGCAACACACGAAACAGCAGCAACGCCATCACCAGCGTCAAACCCGCCGACAACAGATAGATCGAACGCCAACCGGCGAGGTCGGCCATGCCGCCGGCCACTGTCCGGGCGAGCAGAATACCGACGACGATGCCGCTGGTGACCACACCGACCACACGCCCTCGCTGTTTCGGGATGGCCAATGTCGCGGCGTAAGCCACCAACACTTGTGTCACGACAGCCAATAACCCGGTCAATGTCATGCCGATCAGCAGCCAGATGTTGTCAGGCGCCAGAGCGATCGTGAGCAAGGCCACCGCCGACAGCACAGTTTGCGTAACGATCAGGCGCCGGCGATTGAGCAGGTCACCCAGCGGCACCAGCAACACCAGGCCTGCGCCGTAACCGACTTGCGTCAGCGTGACGACGATGCCGATGGTTGCGGGGTCCATGGCGAAAGTCTCGGCCATGGCATCGAGCAGTGTTTGTGCGTAGTAAACATTGCCGACGGCCAGGCCGCAGGCGATGGCAAACAGCAGCACCACGGCGCCGCTCAATGGATGTTCAGGTTTCATGACGGGCTTCCTTGTGTGGTTTCAAAATGAAACCAGTTGTACGGTAAGGAAGCTGGTTTTATATTGCAACTACATTTGATGGATGTGAGCGCGCTCATGGCTAAACGTACAAGCATGGAAAACGCCGAATGCCCGGTTGCCCGTTCCCTGGATGCCATTGGTGATGGGTGGTCATTGCTGATCGTGCGCGATGCGTTTGACGGCATACGCCGGTTCGGGGAGTTTCAGCGCAGTTTGGGCATGGCCAAGAATATTTTGTCCGCGCGGCTGCGCACTTTGGTGGCCCACGGCATTTTCGACCTGGTGCCGGCGTCGGACGGCAGTGCGTATCAGGAATATGTGCTGACCGAGAAGGGCAAAGGCCTGTTCCCGTTGATCATCGGATTGCGCCAATGGGGCGAGGCGTTTTTCTATGAGGCAGGGGAGGCGCATTCGCGGGTGGTTGACCGACAGAACGGCCGACCGGTGCAGACGCTGGAATTACGTGCCGAGGATGGGCGCTTGCTGGGACCTGAGGATTGCCAGCGGATCGCTGCCGAGTGAGGCATGGCTGCATGCCGGACATGCAGCCATCGAGGGTGATCAGCGCAAGGTATCGACCATGTCAGCCACGGTCGTCAGCACATCCTTGCCCAATTGCTTCGAGCGTTTGCCAGACCAGCCGGTCAGCGCATTCGGCGCATCGTTGTTGTCCTTGAACGGCATTTCCAGGGTCAGCGACAGGCAGTCGAACTTCTCGCCAACGCTGTTGCACGCCAAAGTCATGTTGGCTTTGCCCGGTTCGTCCCGGGTGTAGCCGTGCTTGGTCTGGAAGTCCTTGGTCTGGCGCTTGAGATGACTGCGGAAGTGCTCTTCGAGTTTTTCGATCCGGGGCGTGTAGCCCGGGTTGCCTTCGCAGCCGGCGGTGAATACGTAAGGGATTTCTTCATCGCCATGGATGTCGAGGAACAGGTCCACGCCGTACTTTTCCATTTGCTGCTGAACGAACAGCACTTCCGGACTGATTTCCTGGCTGGCGCTCTGCCAGGCGCGGTTCAGGTCCTGGCCCATGGCGTTGGTGCGCAGGTGACCGTGGAAAGCCCCGTCCGGGTTCATGTTCGGCACTAGATACAGGTCGGCGCTGGTCAGCAGTTTGTTCAATATCGGATCGTCGTGATTTTCCAGGCGTTCGATCACGCCTTCCATGAACCATTCGGCCATGTGTTCACCGGGGTGTTGCTGGGCGATGATCCAGACCTTGCGTTGACCTTCGGCGCCCGTGCCTTTCCGCAGCAGCTGGATGTCGCGACCTTCGACGCTTTTGCCGGTGGCCAGCAGTTCGGTGCCAGCCTTGGTCAGCGCTTGCTCGATCAGCCAGTCATGACGGCCACGGCTGTAGGGTTCGAAGTAGGCGAACCAGGCGTGGGTGGCGGTGGCTTCAAGGCTGAAGCGCAGGCAGTCACCTTCGAAAATGGTCGGCACCCGGAACCAGTTGACGTGGTCGTAGGACGCCACCGCCTGATAACCATCCCAGGCTTTGTTGTAGGAGGACTTGCTGGCATTGTTCAGGCGAAACCAGTGTTCCTGACCGACGTGCAGACCGCTGGCCTTGAAGTGGAACCACTGAAAGTGCTGACTGCGGGTGTCTGGTTTGATCGCCAGCAGGGCTTGCAACGGATTGCTGATGTCCAGCACTTCAATATTGCCACTGTCGAAGTTGGCACTGATGTCGAATGAGGATTTGGCCACGGTCATAGTCGATTCCTGAATATGATTTTATGGCTGTTACTTTACACGTTGGGAAGGGAAAAACCGGGGGGAATTCTGGGTTGAGCGGGGGGCGTCCTCCATGACGCCGACGAAGCTTAGAGACTGTGCGATTGATTCTCAAGCGCTATTTTTGATTAGTTTGGGCCAATGATGCCGGGCTTCTGTTGCCATGGGACATTCTTTTGATATCATCCGCGCCATTCGAATTTGCTGCACTTAAAGACTTCATTAGCCTGAAGGTAAAGCCAGAATAACTGGCAAAAAAAAGACCCGGCAAAAAGCCGGGTCAAAAACCGTGATTAGCCTGATGAGGAGATAGTCCAGGAGACCGACCTAAGGTCACTTGGACAATCGACCGATCTCGCGACCAGCTGCATGCAATAATAATCATTCTCGTTTGCAAGTCAAATGTTTTTATCTGCGCGATAGGAAAGTTCTTTTCCCGTCCTCCTTCTCAGCACCCGCGTCTTATCCATTCTGATCGCCCTCCAGGGATCGATCCACCATCGCCCTGGCCATGTCGATCATGTGCACCGCCGAAAACGCCAGGTCCCGATGTGCGCCTTGCAGATTGCTGGCTGACTCGTACGCGATGGCGGCGGCACAACGCAGCAAATCCGTGGCATGGACCAGCGCTTCTTCGCTGCTGATGTTGCGGTTTACGTCAAAGAAACGTTCTTCGACCACTTCCTCTGAAACAGCTGGTTTCAAGTAATAATCCAGCGCTCGTTGCGCGGCAGCAGAGCCTTTTGGCGAGGTGAGGGAAGTGTCGATTTGCATGTCGGGCAGGTCGTTGCAGGGGATGGACATGGCGATGGCAAACTCCGTGATAGATTCAGATCCGTGAACCAATCCTAGTACGAACTGTATTTATGACGAGAGATTAAATACTACAATTTGTGTTTTGATGGCCGGAGGTGCCCACGTATCGTGCCGCACATGGATAAATGGATTGAATTGGTCAAGGCCAAGATGAGTGAACTCAAAGTCACTCAAGAAGTACTCGCAGATCGCCTCGGGATGTCCCAGGGCGGCGTGGGGCACTGGCTGAATAAACGCCGTCAGCCGAGCATCGAAGACATGAACCGTGTCTTGCGGGCGCTCGGGATGGATTTTTTGGAAGTGGCGATTGTGATCCGGGAGCCTTTAGTCCCACAGGACAACGAGATTTCGCTGACACAAAAGTACAACCCCTATTTCCGCTACCCGGTCAGTGACTGGCGGGCGCCTGTCGAGGTCCGCGACGGTGAACTGCCGGTGTATGGCAAGCCACGTTTCGAACTGACCGATTACCACGCCCAGGGTCCGGCATTCTGGCTGGTGGTGGTCGGCGATGCGATGACCGCACCCACTGGCATCAGCGTTGCCGAGGGCATGATGATCCTGGTGGACCCGGCCATCGTGCCGGAACCCGGAAAGTTGGTGATTGCCCACTGGCCGGACAGCACCGAGGCGGTTTTCCGCAAACTGATAGAAGAGGGCGGGCAGCGTTACCTGGTCCCGCTCAATCCGACGTATCCGAAAGCCCTTTACACCGAGGAGTGCCGAATTATCGGCGTGGTGGTTCAGGCGACCGCCAGGTTCTAATCAGATCGGTCCTCGCAAGGCGTAGGACCGATCTTCATTTCATGCGTCTTCAAACTCGACCAACGCACTGCCTTCGCTGACCATCTCGCCTTCCTGGCAATACAGTGCCTTGATCACCCCGGCGTGTGGTGCACGAATGCTGTGTTCCATCTTCATCGCCTCCAGCACCACCAACTGCGCCCCGGCTTCGACCGTTTGCCCGGCTTCCACCAATACCCGCACGATGCTGCCATTCATGGGCGCGGTCAGCCCGCCGTGATGGCTGTGGCTGGCTTCGACGGCGCTGATCGGGTCGTAGGACTCGATGCGGCGCAGTTCACCTTCCCATTGCAGATACAGCACCTCGCCCCGGCGGATTGCCCGATGCTGGCGGCGCAGGCCGTTGTGCTCGGTCAGCAGTTGGTCGCCCTTGAGTTGAGCGGTGTGGGCATCAGCGTCGCCCAACGTCAGCGCGCGATCCTGGCCTTCACAACTCAAATGCAGGGTGATTTCTGTCGGCAGTCCGGCCCGGAAACCATTGCTGTTGGCCCAAGGCGAAACCGGGTCATCGGCACGAGTTGTCCTCGGCTGGCTTTGGGCAAATGCTTGGGCGGCGGCTTGCCAGAATTCGTCACTGAGATCTGAGGCGACTGGCAGCAGCTCTTCCTGATAACGCGGAATGAACCCGGTATCCAGTTCGGCCGCAGCAAACGCCGGATGACCGACGATCCGGCGCAGGAAGTTGATGTTGGTCTTGAGTCCGCCAATGGCAAATTCATCGAGCATGCTCAGCAGCCGCAGTCGCGCCTGTTCACGATCCTCGCCCCAGGCAATCAGTTTGCCGAGCATCGGGTCGTAGAACGGTGAAATCTCATCGCCTTCCTCGACGCCGCTGTCTACCCGCCGTCCCGGACCATGCGCGGATTCGCGATACAGCTCCAGTCGACCGGTCGCCGGCAGGAAATCATTGCCCGGGTCTTCAGCATACAACCGCACTTCGATGGCATGGCCGATCAGCGGAACCTGATCTTGAGTCATCGGCAGCGCTTCGCCGCGGGCCACACGAATCTGCCAGGCCACCAGATCGAGGCCGGTGATGGCTTCGGTGACCGGGTGTTCGACTTGCAGGCGGGTGTTCATCTCCATGAAGAAGAACTCACCCCGCGAATCCAACAGAAACTCCACGGTGCCAGCACCGACATAACCGATGGCTTGTGCCGATCGCACGGCGGCCTCACCCATGGCGCGACGCAGCTCCGGGCTCAAGCCTGGAGCGGGTGCTTCTTCAACGACTTTTTGGTGGCGACGCTGTATCGAGCAATCACGTTCGTTGAGGTACAGGCAATTGCCGTGCTGGTCGGCGAAAACCTGGATTTCCACGTGACGTGGTTTGAGCAGGTACTTTTCCACCAGCATCCGCGAATCACCGAACGAGGATTTCGCTTCACGTTGGGCCGAGGCCAGGGCTTCGGCTAACTGGCTGACGTCCTCGACCACTTTCATGCCTTTGCCGCCGCCGCCTGCGGTGGCCTTGAGCAGCACCGGATAACCGATGCGTGCGCAGGCGTCGCGGAACGTGTCGAAGTCCTGCGCTTTACCGTGATAGCCGGGCACCAATGGCACGCCGGCGGTTTCCATCAAGGCTTTGGCTGCGGATTTGCTGCCCATCGCATCGATGGCCGAGGCGGGCGGGCCGAGGAAAATCAGGCCCGCTTCTTCGATGGCGCGGGCGAACCCGGCGTTCTCGGAAAGAAAGCCATAACCGGGATGAATCGCCTGAGCGCCACTGGCCTTGGCGGCGGCGATCAGTTTGTCGATTTGCAGGTAACTGTCGGCGGCTTTGCTGCCACCGAGGTCGACGCGGATATCCGCTTCGCGGCTGTGTCGGGCTTCACGGTCGGTGGCGCTGTGCACGGCGACGGTGGTCAGGCCCAGGGCTTTGGCGGTGCGCATCACCCGGCAAGCGATTTCGCCGCGGTTGGCCACCAGCAGGGTGGTGAGAACAGGTGCGCTCATCAACGCGGCTCCTTGGTGGTGGTTTCGGCTTGCCAGCTCGGTGGACGTTTTTGCAGAAAGGCTCGCAGGCCTTCCTGGCCTTCGGGGCTGACGCGGATGCGGGCGATGGCGTTTTCGGTGTAGCGGCGTAGTGCCGGGGTCAGCGCGCCGTGGCCGACTTCGCGCAGCAAGTCCTTGCTGGCGCGCATGGCGGCCGGACTGTTGAGCAGCAGGTTGTCGATCCACTGTTCGACTTTCTGTTCCAGCTCAGCGATCGGATAACTCTCCGACAACAAGCCGATTTCCCGCGCGCGTTGTCCGCCGAAACGCTCGGCAGTCAGCGCGTAGCGACGTGCCGCGCGTTCGCCGATGGCTTGCACCACGAACGGGCTGATCACCGCCGGGGCCAGGCCGATGCGCACTTCCGACAGGCAGAACTGCGCGTCATCGGCGCCGATGGCCATGTCGCAGCAACTGATCAGGCCCAGCGCACCACCGAATGCAGCGCCTTGCACCACCGCCAGCGTCGGGATTTTCAGCTTGGCGAGGTTGTACATCAACTCCGCCAGTTCCCGGGCGTCGTCGAGGTTGGTGTGGTAATCGAGTTCGGCCGATTGCTGCATCCAGGCCAGATCTGCACCAGCGCTGAAATGCTTGCCGCGTCCACGCACCAGCAGAAACCGCAGGCTGGTGTCGCTCGACACTTTGTCCAGCGCGAGGATCAGTTCGCGGATCATTTCGGCGTTGAAGGCGTTGTTCTTTTCTTCACGGCTGAGCCACAGGGTCGCAAAACCACGCGGGTCGGTCAGCAGTTCGAGGGTATTGAAGTCGCTCATGATTTTCTCCCGATCACATCCGGAACACGCCGAAGCGGCTCGGTTCGATTGGCGCATTCAGCGACGCCGACAAGGCCAGGGCCAAGACATCCCGGGTTTGCGCCGGGTCGATGACGCCGTCGTCCCACAACCGGGCGCTGGAGTAGTAGGGATGACCCTGTTCTTCATACTGGTCGAGGATCGGTTGCTTGATCTCGGCTTCCTGCTCGGCGCTGAAACCGTGGCCACTGCGTTCGGCCTGCTCGCGTTTGACCTGCACCAAAACACCCGCCGCCTGCTCGGCGCCCATCACACCGATGCGTGCGTTCGGCCACATCCACAGGAAACGTGGATCGTAAGCTCGCCCACACATGCCGTAGTTACCGGCACCGAAACTGCCGCCGATGATCACGGTGAATTTCGGCACCTTGGCGCACGCCACCGCGGTCACCAGTTTCGCGCCATGCTTGGCGATGCCGCCGGCCTCGTACTTTTGGCCGACCATGAAACCGGTGATGTTTTGCAGGAACAGCAATGGAATGCCGCGCTGACAGGCCAGCTCGATGAAGTGCGCGCCTTTCTGCGCGGCTTCGGCGAACAGAATGCCGTTGTTGGCGAGGATCGCGATCGGGTAACCGTGCAAGTGGGCAAAGCCGCACACCAGGGTCGTCCCGAACAACGCTTTGAATTCGTCGAACACCGAACCGTCCACCAACCGCGCAATCACTTCACGCACGTCGAACGGCTGCTTGGCATCCGCCGACACCACGCCGTACAACTCGTCGCTGTTGTAGAGCGGAGCGATCGGTGTGCGCTGCTGCACTTCGCCAAGCTTGCACCAGTTGAGGTTGGCGATGCTGCGCCGCGCAATGGCCAAGGCGTGTTCGTCGCTCTCGGCATAATGGTCGGCCACCCCGGAAATCTTGCAGTGCACATCGGCCCCGCCGAGGTCTTCGGCGCTGACCACTTCACCGGTCGCGGCTTTCACCAGCGGCGGGCCAGCGAGGAAAATCGTCGCTTGCTCGCGCACCATGATCGCTTCGTCGGCCATGGCCGGCACGTACGCGCCACCGGCGGTGCAGGAGCCCATGACCACCGCGATTTGCGGGATGCCCATGGCGCTCATGTTGGCCTGGTTGAAGAAGATCCGTCCGAAGTGCTCACGGTCCGGGAACACTTCATCCTGACGCGGCAGGTTGGCGCCGCCAGAGTCCACCAGATAAATGCACGGCAAGCGGTTCTGCTGGGCGATGGTCTGGGCGCGCAGGTGTTTTTTCACGGTCAGCGGGTAATACGAGCCACCTTTTACGGTGGCGTCGTTGGCGACGATCATGCATTCGACGCCTTCCACACGCCCGATCCCGGCAATCACGCCTGCGGCCGGAACGTCTTCGCCATACACCTCGTAAGCCGCCAATTGGCTGATCTCGAGAAACGGCGAACCCGGATCGAGCAGGCGATTGATCCGTTCACGAGGCAACAGTTTGCCCCGAGAGGTGTGGCGCTCTTGCGCCTTCGGGCCGCCACCTTGCTGCACTTTGGCGAGCAGGGTGTGCAGGTCGTCGACCTGTTTGAGCATCGCCGCGCTGTTGGTCGCGAACTCCGCCGAACGGGGGTTGAGCTGGGTATGCAGGATAGCCATGGACAGCTCCGTTTAGCGGGTTTCGTTGAACAGTTCGCGACCGATCAGCATGCGACGGATCTCACTGGTGCCGGCACCGATTTCGTACAGCTTGGCGTCACGCAGCAGACGACCGGCCGGGAATTCGTTGATGTAGCCATTGCCACCGAGAATCTGGATCGCGTCGAGGGCCATTCGGGTTGCGCATTCGGCGCTGTAGAGGATGACTCCGGCGGCGTCCTTGCGGGCGGTTTCGCCGCGTTCGCACGCTTGCGCTACTGCATAGAGGTAGGCGCGGCTGGCGTTGAGTTGGGTGTACATGTCGGCGACCTTGCCCTGGATCAGCTGGAATTCGCCGATGCTTTGGCCGAACTGCTTGCGGTCGTGGATGTACGGCACGATCAAGTCCATGCAGGCCTGCATGATCCCGGTCGGGCCGCCGGACAGCACAACGCGTTCGTAATCGAGACCGCTCATCAGCACCTTCACGCCGCCATTGAGCACGCCGAGGATGTTTTCTTCCGGCACTTCGACGTCGTCGAAGAACAGCTCGCAGGTGTTGGAACCGCGCATGCCGAGCTTGTCGAATTTGTTGCTGCGGCTGAAGCCTTTGGAATCACGTTCTACGATGAACGCGGTGATGCCATGCGGGCCTTTTTCCAGGTCGGTCTTGGCGTAGATCACATAGGTGTTGGCGTCCGGGCCGTTGGTGATCCAGGTCTTGCTGCCATTGAGGACGTAGTGGTCGCCGCGTTTATCGGCGCGTAGTTTCATCGATACCACGTCGGAACCGGCATTCGGTTCGCTCATGGCCAGGGCGCCGATGTGTTCGCCGCTGATCAGCTTCGGCAGGTATTTGCTTTTCTGTTCGTGATTGCCGTTGCGGTTGATCTGGTTGACGCAGAGGTTGGAGTGCGCGCCGTAGGACAGGGCGACCGAGGCCGAACCGCGGCTGATTTCTTCCATAGCGACGACGTGCGCCAGGTAACCCAGGCCCGCACCGCCGTATTCTTCCGGCACAGTGATACCCAGCAGACCCATGTCGCCGAATTTACGCCAGAGGTCGGCAGGGAACAGGTTGTCGATGTCTATCTGAGCGGCGCGCGGCGCGATTTCTTTGGCGACGAAGGACTGAACCTGATCGCGCAGCATGTCGATGGTTTCACCGAGGGCAAAGTTCAGGGATGGGTAGCTCATGGGTCACCTTTTGGCTTTTTTGTAGGGTCGGGAAGGCCGTGATTTGGTTCTCACCTTTACGTTAACGTAAGCCTGTGACGAATGGCTGTCAATCACCCTTTACGTTAACGTCAACTTGAGCGAGAGTAGAGCCAGTTCATAGAAGGCGAACAACCTCTGTGGGAGCACCTGTGGCGAGGGGATTTATCCCCGTTGGGTCGCGAAGCGGCCCCAAATCGGTGATTACGGTGTGTCAGAGAAGCCGTATTCACCGGGTTTGCGACTGCTTCGCAGCCGAACGGGGCGGTGCGACGTTTCGCTCAATCCCCTCGCCACAGGTCGCTCCCTCTGGGGGTCGCTGTAACACCCACTAATAAAGACAATAGGGGTCGTCATGGATCAACCCAGTGCAAGCCCGCAGCGTAGTTACACCCGTGGTTCCCAGGACAAAGCCTTGCTGGCGATGACCATCGGCCAGGCGTTCGATAACACCGTCGCGCAATACCCGACCGGCGAGGCGCTGGTCGTGCGCCATCAACAGTTGCGCTACACCTGGCAGCAACTGGCCGAAGCCGTGGATCTGCATGCCAAAGCGCTGTTGGCGCTGGGCTTGCAGGCCGGTGATCGTCTGGGTATCTGGGCACCGAACTGCGCGCAATGGTGTATCAGCCAGTTCGCCAGCGCGAAAATCGGCGTGATTCTGGTCAACATCAACCCGGCCTACCGCAGCTCCGAACTCGAGTACGTATTGAAGCAATCCGGTTGCCAATGGCTGGTTTGCGCCGGTGCCTTCAAGACCTCCGACTATCACGGGATGCTGCAGGGCCTCGTTCCCGAGCTGGCTGAGCAATCCATCGGAAAATTGCAGAGCGAACGCCTGCCGGAGCTGCGCGGTGTCATCAGCCTTGATGCTCAGCCGCCATCGGGTTTCCTGCCGTGGTCGCAATTGACCGATCTTGCGGGGAGCGTGTCGGCACAGCAGTTGAGCGAACGTCAAAACAGCCTGCATTTCGACCAGGCGGTAAACATCCAGTACACCTCTGGCACCACCGGCTTCCCCAAGGGCGCGACCCTCAGTCACTACAACATTCTCAATAACGGTTACATGGTCGGCGAAAGCCTCGGCCTGACCGCGAGTGATCGTCTGGTCATCCCCGTGCCGCTGTATCACTGCTTCGGCATGGTCATGGGCAACCTCGGTTGCATGACCCACGGCAGCACCATGATTTACCCCAACGATGCGTTCGATCCATTGCTGACCCTGACCACTGTCGCCGAAGAAAAGGCCACCGCGCTTTACGGCGTACCGACCATGTTCATCGCCATGCTCGATCAGCCCAAGCGTGCTGAATTCGATCTGTCGAGCCTGCGCACCGGGATCATGGCCGGGGCGACCTGTCCGATCGAAGTGATGCGCCGGGTCATCAGCGAAATGCACATGAGCGAAGTGCAGATTGCCTACGGCATGACGGAAACAAGTCCGGTGTCATTGCAGACTGGTCCGTCAGACGAACTGGAATTGCGTGTTACCACCGTCGGCCGCACCCAGCCGCAATTGGAAAGCAAGATCATCGACGAAGCGGGCAACCTGGTGCCGCGCGGCACTATCGGTGAGCTGTGCACCCGCGGCTACAGCGTGATGCTCGGTTACTGGAACAATCCGCAAGGCACCGCCGAGGCCATCGATCAGGCCGGCTGGATGCACACCGGTGATCTGGCGAGCATGAATGACGAAGGCTACGTATGCATTGCCGGACGCAACAAGGACATGATCATCCGCGGCGGTGAGAATATTTACCCGCGGGAGCTGGAAGAATTCTTCTTTACCCACCCGGCGGTGGCAGATGTGCAAGTGATCGGGATTCCGTGCTCGCGGTATGGCGAAGAGATTGTCGCCTGGATCAAATTCCATCCGGGCCACAGTGCTACCGAGCAGGAGCTGCAAGCGTGGTGCAAGGAACGCATCGCGCACTTCAAGACACCGCGTTACTTTAAATTCGTCGATGAGTTTCCGATGACGGTGACCGGGAAGATCCAGAAGTTTCGGATGCGGGAAATCAGTATCGAGGAATTGCGCGGTAATCACGCCTGACCACCATTCCTTGTGGGAGCGAGCCTGCCCGCGATGACGGCAGCACATCCAATATAGATGTCGACTGAACCACCGCTATCGCGAGCAGGCTCGCTCCCACAGGGGGGGCAGCGGAAATGGCAAACACCAGAAAGCACAAAGGGGAGCCGAAGCTCCCCTTTAATTTTGTCGTTACGTGCTCTTTTTTTATTATTGAGGGGCGGTCTGTTGTTGTTTTTGGAAACCGTGACCCTTTACCGCTGTTTTTGTCGATCCCCATCCGGGATCAAGAGCAAACGTATTTTTTTGAGCGCTGATCTACTTTTTCGCCAAGCGATCCAACCAGTTCGGGAGCTACCTGAAGGTAGTTTTATTGTTCTCTGCCCGGTTGCGGGTTACTCCGAAAAGCACCCTGAAAAGCACATCCTCTCCAAAAAAATCTGTTAGCTGCGTCTCTGCCGTGTTGTTTTTGTTATGTCAGAGTCGTTACGTCTTATTTTTATTAGGTTTGCCGCTTTTTTTGTTCTTGTTATGCCATAGAGATAGCAGAAGCCGTGCCAACTTTTAAAAATCCTTTAAAAACAATGATTTGTGATTTTGTAGGATTTTTCGTTCTGGCAAAACCCGACGATTTGTTTCCGTGTTACTCGCTTGCCCCCCACGTTTCAGACGCAGCGGTAACACCCGGACACATCCGCCCACTCACTGTGCGCTACGAGCCTTGGCCACGCGCGAACCGGTCGCTCGCCCCAGCACCGTGCAAATCTGCTGACCGGCCAGAATCAACGCGTCCAGGTCGATACCGGTTTCGATACCCAGGCCGTTGAGCAGGTAAACCACATCTTCGGTCGCGACGTTACCGCTGGCGCCCTTGGCGTAGGGGCAGCCGCCGAGGCCGGCGATGGAGCTGTCGAACACCGAGATGCCTTCCAGCAGGCTGGCATAAATGTTGGCCATGGCCTGGCCATAGGTGTCGTGGAAGTGCCCGGCGAGTTTTTCACGGGGTACATCGGCCGACACCACGTCGAACATCTTGCGGGTCGCGCCAGCGGTGCCGGTGCCGATGGTGTCGCCAAGGGACACTTCATAGCAGCCCATCGCGTAGAGCTCGCGAGCGACCCGCGCGACTTGCTCGGGCGCGACGTCACCTTCGTAAGGGCAGCCCAGCACACAGGACACGTAACCACGCACGCTGACACCGTGTTGCCTGGCGGCGTCCATGATCGGCACGAAACGCTCCAGGCTTTCGCTGATCGAGCAATTGATGTTGCGCTGGGAAAACGATTCCGACGCGGCAGCGAAGACCGCGACTTCCTTGACCCCGGCTGCGATGGCATCTTCAAACCCGCGCAGGTTGGGGGCGAGTGCACCATACGTCACCCCAGGCTTGCGCTGGATCTGCGCGAAGACGTCGGCGGAACCGGCCATTTGCGGCACCCATTTGGGCGACACGAAACTGCCGACTTCTATATAGCCGAGCCCGGCGGCGGTCAGCGCGTCGACCAGTTGCACCTTGTCCTCGACGCTGATGGGTTGGGCTTCGTTTTGCAGACCGTCGCGTGGGCCGACTTCGACCAGGCGAACGTGAGTGGGTAGGGACATAAGCAATTCACCTGTTCAGTTAGGGATCGTTCCCACGCTCTGCGTGGGAATGCCGCAATGGACGCTCTGGATGTGTGACGCTGAGCGTCACGGGCTGCATTCCCACGCGGAGCGTGGGAACGATCATTACGTTTGGTTATTGGATGAGTTCCTGGTTTTTGATGGTCTGTTCCAGCGCCTGGGTGCAACGCTCCTGCGCGGTGTCCAGCTCCAGCTTCATCTGTTCGATGTCGAGCATCTGCTGCTCCAGCTGTTCGCGGCGTTCAGCGATTTTGGTCAGCATGGTTTGCAGCTGTTTCTGATTGCCACCGGTGGGGTCATAGAGTTCGATCAGCTCGCGGCATTCGGCCAGGGAGAAACCAATGCGCTTGCCCCGCAGGATCAGCTTCAGGCTGACCTTGTCACGGGGCGAGTAGATACGCTCCTGACCGCGCCGCTCGGGGCTGAGCAGGCCTTGCTCTTCATAAAAGCGAATGGCCCGGGTGGTGATGTCGAGCTCGCGGGCGAGGTCGGAAATGCTATAGGTCTGGCTGCTCATGGAAGCGCTCGAAAAAGGTCATGGCGCTAAGCTAATGGCAGGTTGACGTTTACGTCAAGGGGCGTGGGTTTTTGCTGTCAGTGCCGGCCCCATCGTGAGCAGGCTCGCTCCTACATTCGACCGTATTCTTTCTGAAAGACCCGGGTAAATGCTGGAGTGAGCCTGCTCGCGATGGGAGCACCTCGGTCCAAAGTCCTACACCTTATCGAGCTTCTTCTCATGTGCCGTCACCTGCTGGCACAACTCGATCATCTGCTCGCGCATCCAGCGGTTGGCCGGGTCCTGGTCGGTGCTTTCGTGCCAATAAAGGTGGGTTTCTACCGGCGGCACATCGTTGACCGGCAGGTTCACCGAGTACAAATCATGGCGACGGGCAAAGCGTTCCGGCACGGTCATCACCATGTCGGTCTGCTGCAACACCTGGGATGCCATCAAGTAATGCTGGGATCGCAGGGCGATCTTGCGCTGGATGCCCATTTTGCCCAAGGCCAGGTCGACATGGCCCAGACCGCTACGGCGGCTGGAGATATGGATATGGGTCAGCGACAGGTAATCGTCGAGGGTGAACTTTTCTTTGCCTGCCAGCGGATGGCCCTTGCGCATGGCGCACACGTAACGGTCTTCCATCAACTTGACGTGGCGCACTTGCGGGTCTGTATTGAGCGGCGCGTCGACCGCGAAATCAAGTCGCCCGGCCGCCAGTTCCTTGGTGGTCTCGCGGCGCTTGGACAGGAAGCTTTCGATGATCACCGTCGGTGCCAGGCGACGCAGGCGCTGGAACAGCGGCGGCAGGATTACCGCTTCAGTGAGGTCGGTCATGCTGATGCGGTAGGTCTTGACCGCCTGCAACGGGTTGAAAATACGGCTTTCCTGCACCGACACCCGCAGCAGGGAGAGGGCGTTGCGCACCGGCCCGATAATGTTCTGCGCCATGGGCGTCGGGACCATGCCCTGAGCGGTGCGCACGAACAACGGGTCATTGAAGGTCTCGCGCAGACGGGCCAGGGCGTTCGAGACCGCCGGTTGAGTAATGCCGACAATCTGCCCGGCGCGGGTGAGGTTGGCTTCGGTGTAGATCGCGTCGAAGACGATGAAAAGGTTGAGGTCGACCTTGCTCAGATTCATTGCGCTGCACTCTTATTGTTGGGCTCTCGATCAGCCGATCATATATCGGTGATGAATGTTAATACACGCCGAGAATAGGCTAGGTAAATTTTCGTAGCTGTTCTAGCATCGATTGCATGACCTGAACAACTCATCAAAACCCTCAGTCAAAAGGTAGAGCTGCCCATGGATTTCGCTTATTCGCCCAAGGTGCAAGAACTGCGTGAGCGCGTGACCGCGTTCATGGATACCTACGTTTATCCCGCTGAAGCGGTGTTCGAGCGCCAGGTCGCCGAAGGCGATCGCTGGCAGCCGACGGCAATCATGGAGGAGCTCAAACTCAAGGCCAAGGCTGAAGGTTTGTGGAATTTGTTTCTGCCTGAGTCCGAACTCGGCGCCGGCCTGACCAACCTCGAGTACGCGCCGCTGGCCGAAATCATGGGCCGTTCGCTGCTGGGCCCCGAGCCGTTCAACTGCTCCGCGCCAGACACCGGCAACATGGAAGTGCTGGTGCGTTATGCCAACGAAGAGCAGAAGCAGCGCTGGCTCGAACCTTTGCTGCGTGGCGAGATCCGCTCGGCGTTCGCTATGACTGAACCGGATGTGGCCTCGTCCGATGCCACCAACATGGCCGCCCGCGCCGTGCGTGATGGCGACGAGTGGGTGATCAACGGCAAAAAATGGTGGACTTCAGGTGCCTGCGATCCACGCTGCAAGATTCTGATCTTTATGGGCCTGAGCGATCCTGACGCGCCGCGTCATGCGCAGCACTCGATGATTCTGGTGCCGGTGGATGCTCCAGGCGTGAAGATCGTTCGTCCGCTGCCCGTGTTCGGTTACGACGACGCCCCTCACGGCCACGCCGAAGTGCTGTTCGAAAACGTCCGTGTGCCGTACGAAAACGTCCTGTTGGGCGAAGGACGCGGCTTCGAAATCGCTCAGGGTCGCCTTGGCCCAGGGCGGATTCACCACTGCATGCGTTCAATCGGCATGGCCGAACGTGCATTGGAACTTATGTGCAAACGGGCGGTAACCCGTACTGCGTTCGGTAAACCTTTGGCACGTCTGGGCGGCAACATCGACAAAATCGCCGACTCGCGGATGGAAATCGACATGGCACGTCTGCTGACATTAAAAGCGGCGTACATGATGGACACCGTCGGCAATAAGGTTGCGAAAAGCGAAATCGCTCAGATCAAGGTTGTCGCACCGAACGTGGCCTTACGGGTGATCGACCGGGCGATCCAGATCCATGGTGGGGCAGGGGTGTCCAACGATTTCCCGCTGGCCTACATGTATGCGATGCAACGCACCCTGCGCCTGGCCGACGGCCCGGACGAAGTGCACCGCGCGGCGATCGGCAAGTTCGAGATCGGCAAGTACGTGCCTAAAGAAATGTTGCGTAGCAGTCACTAAGACAAGACCGCGACGCTTGTATCGCGGGCCTGATCAGGCTCGCGATAGCGTTGAGGCTGCATCAGTCAACAGCAGGCAACCCGTAGAATGCTCGCGCACACGCCGTGCTGTGAGCCGCCAGCTCTTCTTCGCTCTCCCCGCGATGCAACGCCACTTCCCGCAACACTTCGGTCAGATACGCCGGTTCGTTGCGACCATTTTTCGGCTTGGGTCGCAGGCTGCGCGGCAACAGATACGGTGCATCGCTCTCCAGCATCAACCGTCCCCGCTTGATCTCTTTCACTAACGGATGCAGGTGCGTGCCCCGGCGCTCGTCGCAGATCCAGCCGGTGATCCCGATGTGCAAATCCAGATCGAGATAACTGAACAACGCTTTCTTTTCGCCCGTGAAGCAGTGCACCACGGCGGCCGGCAACTGATCACGATAATCGCGAAGGATTTCCAGCAAGCGCTGGCTGGCGTCGCGTTCGTGGAGGAACACCGGCAGTTGCAGCTCGACCGCCAACTCCAAGTGCTTTTCCAGGACTTTTTCCTGCTGCGGGCGCGGCGAGAAATCACGATTGAAATCCAGCCCGCATTCACCGACCGCCACAACGTTTGGCTCCTTGAGCAAACTGCGCAGGCGCTGGGCGCTGTCGGCGTTCCAGTCGCTGGCGCTGTGGGGATGAATGCCGGCGGTGGCGAACAGCCGTTGAGCCGTTTCGTCCAGTTGCCGGCACAGTTCCAGCGCTTGCTCGCTGCCCTCGACACTGGTGCCGGTGAGCACCAATTGGCAGACCCCGGCCGCGTAGGCGCGGTCGAGTACAGCCTGGTGTTTGTCGGCAAAACTGGGGTTGGTCAGGTTGACGCCGATATCGATGAGTTGCATGGTGCTACCTCGGACCAAAGGCCGGAAAGCATATCAGAGCTGTAGATTTATAAGAAAAGCCAAGAACTACAATGAGTTAAAGCTGTCTCCTGATGCCGCGAGACAGGTCAGGGTGGCCGTGGTGCCATCACTGCGCCAGTCTTTCGCACTTTGCCAGCGCTCACGGCGCTCTGTTTCTGTCGTTCGATTTCATGAAAATTCTTGAAATCGGCCCAGTATTCTTTCTGGAGAGTGGATGACACGTCCCTCGGTTTTGCTACTGCTGTGTTGTTCGTTGCTGCTGCCGATGCCGGCAGTTGCGCGTCTGGCCGGGCCGCTGCAAGCCGTGCCTGCGGCGAAAGTCCGCGACTTGGCGGAAATTCGCAGCAGTCGGGTGTTGCGGGTGCTGGTCAACCAGAGCCGCAACAGCTCCGGCGAAGTCCAGGGCCAGGCCATCGGTGTTGAATACCACCGCTTGCGAGCCTTCGAGCAATACCTCAACGGTCACGCCCGTGACGGTCAGGAAATTACCCTCAAGATCATTCCCAAGGGCAAGGATCAACTGATCGGTGCGTTGCAGCGCGGCGAGGGTGATCTGGTCGCGCCGGGGGAGCTGCTGGACCTGCAACCGGGCCACGCGGTCAGCACCAGTGAACCGATTGCCAGCAACATCCCGTTGATATTGGTCGGGATCAAAGGCGAGCGACGTTACACCCGTCTCGAACAACTCTCTGGCAAAACCCTGGCGTTGCCCACCGGCAGTGCCGCCGGGGACGCGGTCAGCCAGATCAATCAAAAGCTCGCGTTGCTCAAACTGCCACCGGTGACCATCGAGTGGGTCGATCCCAGTCTGGCGGTCGAGGATGTACTGGAGATGGTTCAGGGGGGAATCTTTCACCTGACGATCGTCGAGCAACCCATTGCCGAACGCTGGGGCAAGATCCTGCCCAAGTTGCGTTTTGATCGGCAGGTGCTCATCAGTGAGCCTGGCGAAGAGTTCTGGTTCGTGCGTCGTGACGCCTCAATGTTGCGCGCGAGCATTGATCGCTTCCTGACGGGTTACAAAAAACCATCGGATCAGGATGCCGCGTTCCTGCGGATCTATCGACGTTTGTATCAAGTGCACTATCCATTGGCCAAAGCTGATCGACAGCGCCTCGAGAAACTTCGACCGGTGCTGCAAAAACACGCCGAAGCCCAAGGCATGGATTGGTTGAATCTGGCGGCCCTGGCATTCAAGGAATCGGCCCTGCAACCCAATGCCCGCAGTGGCAGCGGCCCTACCGGGCTGATGCAGATCACCCCGTCCGCCGCCCAACGGGTGGGGGTCGACAACATTCAGAATCTCGATGCCAATGTGCAGGCCGGGGCCAAGTACCTGGCGATGATTCGTCGCAAGTTCTTTGCCAGCCCCAAACTCAACGAGCGCGAGCGCATGGCGTTCGTGCTCGCGGCCTACAACATGGGGCCGGAACGGGTTCAGGGCATGCGTGCCGAGGCTCGTCGGCGTGGTTTGAATCCCAATCAGTGGTTCTTCCAGGTTGAACGCATCGCCATGGAACAGGTGGGAATGGGCGCCGTCAGCTATGTTAATAGCGTGAACAAGTATTACCTGGCGTTCGATCGGGAGCGGGAGTCGTTGGAGCCCCAGGGGCAGAAAGTTGCCTCACGCAAATAATCGAATAAACTGATTGTTATGGCGGATTAATTGCGCTTTTAACATGTGATTTACTGATTAATATAGCGGCCAACCAACACACACTGACAACGGATGACACAGCATGAGCACACTGATCAACAAGGTAATGTTTACCCGCGCCGGCTACGGCCTGACTGTCTTGCGGATTTTCGTCGGCATCATCTTCGCTGCCCACGGCTCACAGAAACTCTTTGGGGCGTTCGGTGGTTACGGTCTGGCGGGCACCGCGCAATACATGGAAAGCATCGGCCTGGCGCCGGGCTACCTGATGGCGACGCTGGCCGGTGGTACCGAGTTCTTCGCCGGCCTGGCATTGATCATTGGCTTGCTGGTTCGCCCAGCGGCCTTCGGCCTGACCTTTCTCTCGCTGGTGGCAATCTTCTCGGTGCACCTTCCTAACGGTCTGTTCATGGCCAACAACGGTTATGAATTTGCCCTGGCGCTACTCGGCGGCAGCATCGCGGTGCTGATCGAAGGCGCCGGCAAGCTCTCGGCTGACCGCGCTATCGCCGGCTGACCGCTCTGGCTCAATGAAAAGGCCCGCATTGCGCGGGCCTTTTTGTTGCTCGTCATTCTTGACACTGTCCGGTCAGCTTCTCTAGGATGCTGCCCATGCGCCGATTTAAACAGCTACTTGCGGGGCGCCAGGTGACTCATTCAGTTGCCGATAGAAGCTTGAAACAGGCTTCGAAATACCGCTAAAGCGCTGGTTCGGTGTTGCCTCTCACCTGCCATGCAGACTTTTGAGGCAGAGACACGACACAATGAATGCACTAAGCCCTGTTATACGCCCCGCGCCGATCACGGCACACCTCACCCAGCGCAATCCAAAAATCCTGCTTGGCGGCAAACATCAGCCGACACTCTTGCGTTATCTCGATGGCTGGCCGCGTCGCACCGGTGGGCCTGTGGCCTTCCTGATCCAGTTTGTCGAAGAGGGTGAATCGCTGGCTCGATTTGCCAGCGACAGTTTCGATCTGGCGGTGATTCAATCGCCCAGCCTCGAGGACGCACCCGAAGTGATCAAGCAACTGACTCGCGTTGCCCGACAGGGGCTGATTACCCGCCGTTGAGGTTTAGAGTGCTGCGGCTCAAAGATAATCGATAGCCACGATATATACGCACTGTTCACCGGTCGGTGTCTGAACCCGAACCTCGGCGTCCAGCGCCTTGCCGATCAGGGCGCGGGCCAGCGGCGAATCGATGCTGATCAGGCCCAGTTTCAAATCCAGTTCATCCGGCCCGACGATACGGTAGCGCGACTCTTTGCCGTCCTCGTCTTCGATTGTGACCCAGGCGCCAAAATAAACCTTGTTCGGATCGCTCGGTTTTTCGCTGACGACTTTGAGCGCTTCCAGCCGTTTGGTGAGAAAGCGCACTCGACTGTCGATCTCGCGCAGCATCTTTTTGCCGTAGGTGTATTCGGCGTTTTCCGAGCGATCGCCCTGTGCCGCGGCCTCGCTGACTGACTGTGTCACCTGCGGCCGCCGAACATGCCAGAGCTCATGAAACTCGGCCCGCATTCGCGCTTCACCTTCGGGCGTGATCAGCGCGGTGCCAGCGGGGCGGGGAGGGCGATAACGGCTCATGGCAACTTCTTGTGATAGAGAGAGCTTGAGTCTATCAACCCTCGCGCAAGACTGTCAGGGGGCTGGCGTTCAGCGCACGGCGCGTACCAAACACACCGGCTCCCCCGATCAGCACCGCACCGATCAGTGGCAGCACCAATAACCACGGATGGGGGTGCCACGGCAGGTCGAAGGCGTAGCGGTAGAGCACCATACTTACCAGTTCCGAACCCAGCGCTGCCAACAATCCGCTGACCGCTCCAAGCAAACCGAACTCGATCCGCCGGGCCTTGACCAACAGTTGGCGCTCGGCCCCTAGCGCTCGCAACAAGGCGCCTTGGCGAATGCGTTCATCGAGCGTCGCCTGCAAGCCTGAAAACAACACCGCCATCCCTGCCGCCAACACGAACAACAGCACGTATTCCACCGCCAGAGTTACTTGGGCGAGGATGCTGCGCAGCTGTTCGAGCAAGGCTTCGACTTGCAAGATGGTTACCGCGGGAAACGCCCGGGACAGATCCACGATCTGCTGATCATGACCGGCCGCCAGATAGAAACTGGTCAGGTAGGTCGCCGGCAGATCCTTCAGTGTGCCGGGCTGGAAGATCATGAAGAAGTTAGGCTGGAAGTTGTCCCAGTTGACCTCCCGCAGGCTGGTGACCTTTGCTTCGCGATTGACGCCACCCACGGTAAACACCATGTGATCGCCGAGCTTGAGCTTCAGGCTTTCGGCGACTTTGCCTTCCACCGATACGCCGGGAATGTCGTCCGGGGTCTGTTCGGCCCACCAGTTACCCGCAGTGAGTTTGTTGCCCGTCGGCAAATCCGCTGCCCATGTCAGGCTCAGGTCGCGCTGGATCGCTCGGTCGCCGGCCGAGTCCTTGCTGACGATTTCCTGAACCGGCTCACCGTTGACGCTGATCAGCCGTCCAGGTACCACCGGATAGAGCGGCGCCGATTGTGCCGACAGTTCGATCAGGCGATCGGTAAACGCCTGTTTGTCCGCCGGCAGGATGTTCAGCGCGAAATAATTGGGCGCGTTTTTCGGTAGCTGGTTCTGCCAGGTGTCCAGCAACTCGCCACGCAGCAATGCAATCAACGCCATCGACAGCAGAATCAAGCCGAAGGACAGGGATTGCCCCGCGGCCGCCAGTGGATGACGCAGCAATTGGCCCAGCCCGAGGCGCCACGGCAAAGAGGCGCGCGCCAGCATTCGGCGCAGACTCTTCAGGAGCAGCAACAACAAGCCGCCAAGGATCAGCGCTGCGATCACGCCACCACCAAGCAGGGCGAACGTCAGCAGCAGATCCAGGCTCAGACGCCACATGATCAGCCCAAGAGCGCCCAATGCCGCGCCGTACACCATCCAGGTGCTGGAAGGGATCGGCAACATGTCCCGACGCAACACCCGCAATGGCGGAACCCGACCCAGTGCCGCCAGTGGTGGCAAGGCAAACCCTGCCAGCGCGACCAATCCGGTGCCAATCCCGGCAATAGCGGGAAACAGACCGCCCGGTGGAACGTCGGTCGGTAATAAATCATGCAGCAGCGCGAACAGTCCCAACTGCGCGAACCAGCCGATGAGGGCGCCGCAGAAACTGGCGAGTAGCCCTAGTACCGTCAGTTGCAAACTGAACAGCACCATGGTTTCCCGTCGGGACAAACCCAGGCAACGCAGCAATGCACTGGCATCGAATCGGCGGGTAGCGAAGCGTGTCGCCGACAACGCCACCGCCACACCGGACAGCAGAACCGCCACCAGGCTGGCCATGTTCAAGTAGCGCTCGGCCTTGCCCAAGGCGCCGCCGATCTGTCGGTTACCATCGCGGGCATCCTGCAAACGCTGGTTGGCGGCCAGGCTGGGTTTGATCAATTGACGATAGGTTTCCAGCGCCTCGGCTTTACCGCGCCAGAGTTCGCGGTAACTGACCCGGCTGCCGGGTTGCACCACGCCGGTCGCGGCGAGGTCGTTGAGGTTGATCAGTACTCGTGGCGTCAGGCTGTAGAAATTACCGGCGCGGTCCGGCTCATAGGTCAGCACTCGCGCCAGTTTGAGAGTGCGCATGCCGACGTCGATGCTGTCTCCGATCTTCAGGTCCAGCGCAGTCAACAGTCGCGCTTCGACCCAGGCCTCACCGGGTTTCGGTCCGCCACCGGGTTCTTCCGGGGCGAAGGGCTCTGGGGCGCTTTTCAGTTCGCCGCGCAGTGGATAGACGTCGTCGGCCGCCTTGATGCTGGACAGCTGAATACCATTGTCAGTGGCGATGACGCTGGAAAATTCCACCACTTGAGCGTGTTCGAGGCCCAGCTCCGTGCCGCTTTTTATCTGTTCGGGTCGTGCGGGAGAGCTGCCTTCAAGCAGCAAGTCGGCACCGAGAAACTCGGTGGCACGCAGCATCATGGCGCCGTTCAGACGGGCGCCGAAGTAGCCGATGGCGGTACTCGCCGCCACAGCCACCAGCAAGGCAAAGAACAACACGCGCAACTCACCGGCGCGGGCATCGCGCAGCAGTTGGCGGATGGCAAGACTGAACAGGCGCAACAGCGGCAGGCGTGCCATTAAACCTCCAGGGGCGGGACGAGCAGGCCGGCGTCAAGGCGGATCAGGCGTCGGCAGCGATGTGCCAGGCGTTCATCGTGGGTCACCAGCACCAGGGTCGTGCCACGTTCCTGATTGAGCTCGAACAGCAGATCGCTGATGCGCTCGCCGGTATGGCTGTCGAGGTTGCCGGTGGGTTCGTCGGCAAACAGCACATCGGGCTCGGCGGCAAAGGCTCGGGCAATCGCCACGCGCTGTTGTTCCCCGCCGGAGAGCTGGCGGGGCGAATGGGTCAGGCGTTGGCCCAGTCCGACGCGTTGCAGCAGTTCGGTGGCGCGCGCACGGGCGTCCTTGCGCCCATCGAGTTCCAGCGGCAGCATCACGTTTTCGAGAGCGTTGAGGCTGTCCAGCAACTGGAATGATTGAAAGACAAAACCCACGTGCTCGGCGCGGATGCGCGCCCGTTGGTCTTCATCGAGATTGCTCAGGGCTTGACCCGCGAGCGTGACTTCACCGCTGCTCGGCAGATCGAGACCGGCGAGCAGGCCCAAAAGGGTGGATTTGCCCGAACCGGAGGCGCCGACGATGGCCAGACTGTCGCCCTTGTTCAGTTTCAGGCTCAGTTCGTGCAGGATAGTCAGTTCACCTTCCGCGCTGGGAACCACTTTGCTGAGGTTCTTCGCGGTGAGAATGCTTGCGCCCATGGAGAATCCGATGCGTGTGTGGTTTTTGAGTGCTGGCCTGGCCTTGATGTGCATGGCCCAGAGCGCAGCGGCGGGTACTGTCCTGATCGTTGGCGATAGTATCAGCGCGGGTTTCGGGCTGGATACCCGGTTGGGATGGGTATCCCTGCTTGAGGACCGGCTCAAGCGCGAAGGTTTCGACGATAAGGTAGTCAATGCGTCCATTGGCGGCGACACCAGTGCCGGAGGCCGGGCGCGCCTGCCCGCGCTGCTTGCAGAGCATAAGCCTGAGTTGGTAATCCTCGAGTTGGGCGGTAACGATGGCCTGCGCGGATTGCTGCCAACACAATTGCAACAAAACCTTGCAGCAATGATCGACAGCTCCCGCGCCAGTGGCGCCAAGGTGCTGCTACTCGGCATGCAATTGCCACCCAACTACGGTGTTCGTTATACCGAGGCCTTCGCGAAGGTCTACAGCACGTTGGCCGAGGAGAAAAAGATCCCCCTGGTGCCGTTTTTTCTCGACGGCGTAGGCGGTCATCCAGACTTGATGCAAGCCGACGGCCTGCACCCGACTGTCGGGGCTCAGGGCAAGTTGCTGGAAAATGTCTGGCCTACACTGAAACCGCTGCTTTGACGCTTTTCTAGCGGCGGTGTTTCGGCTAAGGTGGCGCCCCCGATTTGGAGCCCCCGATGCCGCGTCCTGCCTGGTCACTTTTTGCCTACCAACTGATCGAGCCTGACGAACAGCTGGATCTGTTTGCCTGCCAGGAAGTGCGGGTACATCTGGTGACCCGTCAGCTGGAGTTGGGCGGCTCGGCGGACCGGACCTTGTGCGGCAGCCTGTTGCCAGCACAACCGCGCTGGTCGAGCGTCGATCGCCGTGTGTTCCAGGACCAGCGTCTGTGCTCGCTGTGCCGGGCCATTCTGGAATCGCAAAAACGCGGCACCTCGCCGATCTGGCCGGAACTGCGTTTCGAGCTTTAGAATCCGATAGATTGCTTGCTATCGGTCAACTCCCCGAATTTCCAGATGCCGGTGTACAATCCCGTTTTTATACCCTTGTCGATCATGCGAAGGATTTTCCGGATGTTGCCGCGCTTTCCTGCCGTCACCCGCTACCTGTCTCTCGCCGCCCTCTGTGTGGCGGGTCCCGTAGCAGCATTGGAGCTGCCCCTGCCACCGCCCGGTGAAGACATCATCGGTCAGGTCCAGGTGATCAAGGCCAAGTACGAAGATACCTTCGCCGACCTTGGTACCACCTACGATCTGGGCTATTCGGAAATGGTCGCGGCCAACCCAGGCGTCGATCCATGGCTGCCGGGCGCTGGCACCGAAGTGGTGCTGCCGACGCGTTTCATCCTGCCACCTGGCCCGCGTGAAGGCATCGTCATCAACCTGGCCGAGTACCGCCTCTATTACTTCCCCAAAGGCCGGAACGTGGTGTACACCTTCCCGCTGGGTATCGGCCGTGAAGGCTGGGGCTCGCCGATTGCCCATACCAGCATCATCGCCAAGACGCCGAACCCGACCTGGACCCCTCCAGCGTCGATCAAGGCCGAGCACGCCGCCGATGGCGACCCGTTGCCGAACGTGGTGCCGGCCGGCCCGGACAACCCTCTGGGGCCGTTCAAGTTCACGTTAGGCACGCCGGGCTACCTGATCCACGGTTCGAACAAGAAGTTCGGCATCGGCATGCGCACCAGCCACGGTTGCTTCCGCATGTTCAACAACAACGTGCTGGAAATGGCGAGCATGGTGCCGGTAGGCACGTCGGTGCGCATTATCAGCGACCCGTACAAGTTCGGTGTCAGTGGCGGCAAGGTGTACCTGGAAGCACACACGCCGCTGGACGACAAGGGCAATCCCTCTGTGGTCGACAAGCACACCGCGGTGATCAACGCGATGCTCAAGCGTGAGGACATCACCAACAACCTGCGCATGGACTGGGATGTGGTCCGCGACGTGGTTGCGGCCGAAGATGGTTTGCCGGTGGAAATCGGAGTGCCAAATGCCTCGGCGCCGATGGTGACGACTGCGCCGATCGACCCGCTGCAGTAATGCAATGAAAGGAACCCGCCGGTGCTGACTGCCTCGGCGGGTTTTTTATTGCCGGTATGAAATAGCGGGCAATAAAAAAGCCGACCCAAAAAATGGGTCGGCTTGATAACAATCCCGAAGGACTATTACTTGCGGCTAGCTTTGTCCAGCATGCGCAGTGCACGCTCGTTAGCTTCGTCAGCAGTCTGTTGTGCTTTTTGAGCAGCAGCCAGAGCTTCATCAGCTTTACGGTAAGCTTCGTCTGCACGAGCCTGGGAGCGAGCAGCTGCGTCTTCAGTAGCGGTCAGACGTGCTTCGGTTTCTTTCGATACGCTGCTGCAACCGGTAGCCAGAACTGCGGCCAGAGCCAGAGCAGAGAATTTCAGAACGTTGTTCATCGTGTTCCCCTTCAAGGACTTTCTATTAAGTTAGCTGTCTCCTCAGAGTGAGGAAATAGCCGGCGTACATACTACCCATTACTTGTCGTAAGTAAACTGACGTAAAGCAAGAAGCCAAAAAAATTGTAGGCGTTGATTCTTTTTCGAGCAACTTTTAACTGCATTGTTTAAAAAATACCCAGCTGGGAGGCCCGAGCTGAGCGAGCCGCCGAAGAAAAGTTCCGGCGCCACGGCTCTTTTCCGAATCTTGGCTAAAGTCTGTCTAGATGGATTCGTCCACACTTTTGTACGGATTTTGCGTGGCGTCTCTCATATCTTTCTCCATGTTGAGGTGACTTTAACAAAGGGCGCTCGTCTTAAGTCTCAACATCCGGCAATGTTCAGGCTGTCGATCTTCAGAGATCTTGGTCGAGCCGTCTCTGCGTAACCCGGAGCAGTACCCCCCGCACTTAGCATGATGACGAGCGTACCTTGAGCATTTCTGCCAATGGTGCCTACTATTTGATATGTGCTCGGTTGCGCGAGATGGGTGCAGTTCTTCTCGGTGTCCATTCAGGCACGGGGTGGCGTAGATGTTCCTTCGCCGGAAAAACATCGGTAAGGTAGGGGTCAGAATTCCAGACCCGCGAGGAGTAGTGATGAGCGAGGCGTTGTCCATCCACCATGACCAGGCTGGTCATCAGTTCGAGACCAATGTGGACGGTCATCGTGCCTACCTGACCTATATGGATCTGGGGAAACAGACCCTGGATATCTATCGCACCTTCGTGCCCAACGCGCTGCGTGGCCGCGGCATTGCGGCAGCCTTGACCGAGAAGGCGTTGGAGTACGCTGAGGAAATGGGTTACACCGTCATTCCATCGTGTTCCTACGTGGAGCGCTACATGGAGCGCCACCAGCGGCATGCAGCCAAGCTGAGCCAGTAAGCTTCATAGAATCGAACGCATAAAAAACGCCGGGTCATTGCCCGGCGTTTTTTTGTACGGCGAAAAGTGATCAGCTGCGATCGCGTTTTGGCAGCACATCCTTGAGCTTGGCGTGCATGCTGCGCAAGGTGTTTTCGGTGGCGGTCCAGTCGATGCAGGCATCGGTGATCGACACGCCGTATTGCAGGTCGGCGAGGTCTTTCGGGATCGCCTGGCAGCCCCAGTTCAGGTGACTTTCGACCATCAGGCCGATGATCGACTGGTTGCCTTCGAGAATCTGGTTGGCGACGTTCTCCATCACCAGCGGTTGCAAGGCCGGGTCCTTGTTGGAGTTGGCGTGGCTGCAATCGACCATGATGTTCGGCTTTATCTTCGCTTTGTTCAGCGCTTGCTCGCAGAGTGCGACGCTGACCGAATCGTAGTTCGGCTTGCCGTTGCCACCGCGCAGTACCACGTGACCGTAGGCATTGCCCTTGGTGGTGACGATCGACACGCCACCTTCCTGGTTGATACCCAGGAAGCGGTGAGGGCTGGAAACCGATTGCAGGGCGTTGATAGCGACCGTCAAGCCGCCGTCGGTGCCGTTCTTGAAGCCGACTGCCGAGGACAGGCCGGAGGCCATTTCACGGTGGGTTTGGGATTCTGTGGTGCGCGCACCGATGGCCGACCAGCTGATCAGGTCCTGCAAGTACTGCGGGGAGATCGGGTCGAGGGCTTCAGTTGCGGTCGGCAGGCCCATTTCGGCCAGGTCCAGCAACAATTGACGACCGATGTGCAGACCGTCCTGAATCTTGAAGGAGTCGTCCAGGTACGGATCGTTGATCAAACCTTTCCAGCCGACGGTGGTGCGTGGCTTCTCGAAATACACGCGCATGACCAGATACAGGGTATCGGACACTTCAGCCGCAAGCGCTTTCAGGCGCTCGGCGTATTCGTGGGCAGCCTTGATGTCGTGGATCGAGCAAGGCCCGATGACAACAAACAGGCGGTGGTCGGTGCCATCAAGAATGTTGCGAATGACTTCGCGGCCCTTGGTGACGGTGCGCAGGGCAGCGTCGCTCAGAGGGATATCACGCTTGAGCTGATCGGGAGTGATCAGCGTCTCGTTGGAAGCGACGTTTAGGTCGTTGATCGGTAAATCAGCCATCGTTTACTCGTCAGGTCACGGGTGCCGGCCGCCAGCGAACCCGCGCGGCGGAGCACAGCAAATTAAGCGCGTCGGGGAGCAGAACCTTAGCGCGTTACACCGTGGCTCGACAATGGGCAGACACCGGTTTAAGGGGCATTCTCAATTAGTTTTCGCGGGGAAAGCTAATTGAGAATGCTCCTGCTAATCCAGCAGGACCTGTGCAAATGCCTTGCGAACCGTGTCGTGAGAGAACTCTTCGGCATGTTCCTGGACCCATTCGAGGGCCAGGGCCTGCATCTCCTGCAGATCGTGATGCGCATCATGCAGTCGGCAGTAACGTTCGATCTGGCACACCTGCTCGCCCATCCGGGCACTGAACATCATCTGTTCGTCAACGAAGGCGATGCCTACCAGATAACCGCGTTTTCGTCGCAGGCACCAGGCTACATAGCCCAGAAAACGCATGTCGGGGTTCAACGTCGGCATGCGAACTTCCAGCGCCGTACCGTGGCGCCACGCCCGGTGATAATTGCAAGCCATGCCCCCGAGGCTGATAGTGTGCAGCTGTTGCCGTGAAATACACTCAGGTTTGAGCAACGTTAATTCGACGGGCACATCGTCAGGGTGAGGAATAAAACGTCCCATGAACACGGACTCCATGTGTCGGCCATCTGACATTGTTCCACCCAGTATAGTGGTCGAATCGGAACTGACTGATTTCGACGCCGACCAACGGCTGCTGGCGATGAGCGGTGTGTCGCTGGTCATTTTCACCAGCGTCGGCTGCGCCAGTTGCCGTTTTGCCCGTGAGCAATTGCCGCGACTCGATCTGGATGTCGATCGGCTTTGCTGGATCGATGCCGGGAACAATGGCGGGGTGGTCGAGCGTTACCAGGTTTTCTATTTGCCTGCGCTGTTTGTGGTGCGCGACGGCGAATTTTTCGGGGCATTAAAATCGCGCCTGACCCGCACGGAGCTCAATGCAGCCGTGGCTCAGGCGTTGAGTCGAATTGCAGAGGAGTTGCCATGATGGGGGCAGTGACCAAACCGACAATCGGTATTATCGGAACCGGCGCGATTGGCGGTTTCTACGGATTGATGCTGGCGCGTGCCGGTTTCGATGTGCATTTTCTGTTACGCAGTGAGTTTTCGGCGGTGGCCGAGTGCGGATTGCGGCTCAACAGTGCAGTGCACGGCGCGCTGACATTGAATCCGGTTCAGGCGTATTCGAGTGCCGAAGACATGCCGCCCTGTGACTGGTTGCTGGTGGGCGCGAAAACCACCAACAACGCCCAACTGGCACCGACAATCATTCAAGCCGCAGCACCGAATGCCAAAGTGCTGCTGATGCAAAATGGCCTGGACGTTGAAGACAGTCTGCGAGCGTTGCTTCCCGATTCGCTGCACGTGCTCGGTGGGCTCTGCTATATCTGCGTCCATCGCGACGGACCAGGCGTCATCACTCATCAGGCGCTCGGCGCGGTCAATGTCGGCTATCACAGCGGCCCAGCAACCGACCAGCAGGCGCGCATGGCGATTGTCGAGGAGGGCGCCGGACTGTTCCGCGCCGCCGGCATCGACTCCCAGGCCATGGCGAACCTGCATCAGGCGCGCTGGCAAAAACTGGTCTGGAATATCCCTTACAACGGTCTGTCGGTGCTGCACGAGGCCAGCACCACGCCGTTGATGGCCGATGCCGACAGTCGGGAACTGATCAAGGCGCTGATGGCTGAAGTGGTTCAGGGAGCAATCGCCTGCGGTCACGACGTACCGGCCGGTTATGCCGATCATCTGTTCATGATGACCGAGAAAATGCCGGACTATTGGCCGAGCATGTACCACGACTTTCTGCACAAACGACCGCTTGAGCTGGAGGCCATTTACGCCCGGCCACTGGCGGCAGCCAAGGCTGCAGGGTGCGAGTTGCCGCGAATCGAAGCCTTGTATCGCAGTTTGAGTTTTATCGATCGACGTAACACCTGAGTCGATCAACCTGAGGGGGAAGGGCATGGCAAAGACTATCGACGACAAACTGGTGCTGGCGATTTCTTCGCGTGCGCTGTTCGACCTGAGCGAAAGCCACAAGGTCTATCTGTCGAGCGGCGTCGAAGCCTATCGGCAATATCAGATCGAACACGAAGACGAAATCCTCGAGCCCGGTGATGCATTTCCCTTGGTACAGAAACTCCTTAACTTGAACGCCAGCCTTGGCCGCGCCCGGGTCGAGGTGATCCTGGTGTCACGCAACAGTGCCGACACCGGCCTGCGGGTTTTCAATTCGATCCACCACTATGGCCTGGCGATTTCCCGCGCGGCGTTTGTCGGCGGGCGCAGTCCTTATCCGTACCTCAAGGCCTTCGGCTGTGACCTGTTTCTCTCGACGCATGCCGAAGACGTGCGCAGTGCGCTGGATGCCGGGTTCGCCGCGGCGACCATTCTGTCGGGTGGCGCTAGCCGTGCGGCCAGTGATGAATTGCGCATTGCTTTCGATGGTGACGCGGTGCTGTTTTCCGACGAATCGGAGCGCGTCTATCAGTCCGGTGGCCTGGAAGCGTTTCAGGCCAGCGAGCGTGAGGCTGCCCGCGAGCCCCTGCGCGGCGGGCCGTTCAAAGGCTTCCTCGCCGCCCTGAATTTGCTGCAACGGGAGTTCCCGGAAGACGCCTGTCCGATCCGCACCGCACTGGTGACCGCGCGGTCGGCGCCGGCCCATGAGCGAGTGATCCGTACCTTGCGCGAATGGGACATTCGTTTGGACGAGTCGCTGTTTCTCGGCGGCCTGACCAAGTCAGCGTTTCTCGAAGCCTTTGCCGCCGATGTGTTTTTCGATGATCAGGCCGGTCATTGCGAGTTGGCCCGCGAGGTGGTCGCCACCGGACACGTGCCGCACGGCATAAGCAACGAGCAAAAGGTTTAAGCCCACGGTTCAATGCGTTACGCGAAACGCCGCACTCGCCAAGGCACTGCTAAGCTGAATCAATCTCCGCCATGTCGGCACTCGAGGAGGTCATATGATTCATTCGATGCTGTACGCCACTGACCTCGGCTTGTACGCGCCTTTGGTCATGCAGCATGCCTTGGCGCTGGCGCGCACATTCAATGCCGATCTCTACGTGGTGCATGCCGTTGAACCGATGGGGCTGTTCGCCGAGTCGGTGCTTCAGAGTTACCTCGATGAGCAGTCGTTGAACGAGTTTCACAGTCAGGGCCTGAATACGGTGATCGCCAATATCGAGCATCGGGTGCTCGATAGCTTTCGTGAAGAGTTGGGGGATGAAGGAGAGCAGGACCTGGAGCGGATCAAAGCAGTACGGGTGCTTCAGGGTGATCCGTCACAGGTGATTCTCGACCAGGCGCAGAAACTCTCTGTGGATTTGTTGATCGTAGGTAGTCATAGCCATGGTGCTGGCGCGGAAACGCCTTTGGGCCGGACTGCGGCGCGGGTGTTGCAACTGTCTCGGGTACCGGTCTATCTGGTGCCGCTGGTGGAACGTCGTCGGCAAGGGGATCGTTAGTGTTCCTGCCTCGCATTCACGGGGCAGGACACCAGAACACGAATAGTGGCAGTTTGATAAAAAAGTTCTAGATTTATTCTTCAAACCATTAATATAGTTATATACCGTCGCTGATGCCCGTGGCGTCTACCTGCTTTGAGGGATTCATATGAAGCTTCAACAACTGCGCTACATCTGGGAAGTGGCGCACCACGACCTCAACGTTTCCGCTACAGCCCAAAGCCTTTACACGTCGCAACCGGGCATCAGCAAGCAGATCCGTCTGCTGGAAGACGAATTGGGGGTCGAGGTATTCGCTCGCAGCGGCAAGCATCTGACCCGCGTCACCCCGGCCGGCGAGCGAATTATCACCACCGCCGGCGAAATCCTGCGCAAGGTTGAAAGCATCAAGCAGATCGCCCAGGAATTCTCCAACGAGAAGAAAGGCACCCTGTCAATCGCCACCACGCACACCCAGGCGCGTTATGCGTTGCCGCCGGTGATCAGCAATTTCATCAAGCAATACCCGGACGTTGCCCTGCACATGCACCAGGGTTCGCCGATGCAGATCGCTGAAATGGCCGCTGACGGCACCGTCGATTTCGCCATTGCCACCGAAGCGCTGGAGCTGTTCGGGGATCTGGTGATGATGCCGTGCTATCGCTGGAACCGTTGCGTGGTCGTGCCTCAGGGCCACCCGCTGACCAAACTGTCGAAGCTGACCCTGGAAGCCCTGGCCGAATACCCGATCGTGACGTACGTGTTCGGTTTCACCGGCCGTTCGAAGCTCGACGAAGCGTTCAGCCATCGCGGCCTGACGCCGAAAGTGGTGTTCACCGCCGCCGACGCCGACGTGATCAAGACGTATGTTCGCCTGGGTCTGGGCGTAGGTATCGTGGCGAAGATGGCGGTCGATGCCAAACTCGATAGCGACCTGGTCATGCTTGATGCTAGCGACTTGTTCGAATCCAGCATTACTAAAATCGGTTTCCGCCGCGGCACGTTCCTGCGTGGCTTCATGTGCGACTTCATCGAGAAGTTCGCCCCGCACCTGACCCGCGAAGTCATGGCCAAGGCGATCCAGTGCCACAACAAACAGGAACTGGAAGAGCTGTTCGACGGCGTCGAATTGCCGGTCCATTAATCTCCCGCGTCAGACTACCTCGGTAACAGAAAACTGTTGCCGAGCACCCGCCACCAGAATCTCCACCTCATCCCCTTCGAACTTGCCCAGCAGGCTCTTGCCCAGCGGTGAGCGAGGGGTGATGACGGTAATCCATTGCCCCACCACGTCGACTTTCAAACCCGCCGCGTCAGGCGCCAGAAACAACCATTGCTCACGACCCTTTTCATCTTCCAGGCCGAGCAGGGCGCCCACTTCGATGCCACGCTGATCGTCGTAAGGCCGCAGCGTCAGGTTCTGGCAAAGTGTCAGTGACTGCCGGATTTCCTCCACACGTTTGGCTTGCCCGGCTGCCAGGTAAGACGCCTCCAGGCCCAGCGTGTCGTACTTGTTCTCAGCGATGTTTTCTTCGTGGGTCGCGGTTTCGTAAGCGGTTTGTGCGGCGCGCTCGGCGATGTCGAGGTCGATCCGCAGCTTGTCGAGAATCAGTTGGTGGACGGTCGGCTTGTGCATAAAGAGCTTCTTGATCAATCGCAGAATTGCAGGACGTTGGCGCGGCTTTTTTCGCTCGGCGCAGTCTGGTCCTGTTGCAACCAGAACTGGCATTTCGGGTTGGACAGATTGCGTCCGGTGCTGCGAGCCTGATCCATACGTTGCTGCTGCTCGTTCTTGCGCAGGTTTTCTTCGTACTGTTCGAACAACGGGCTCTGCGGTGGAATGTCCGGCACCGGTTGCGCCACCACCGGTGGTTTGGCCAGTTGCTGCACGGCTTCAGCCACGGGCGCCAGTTGTTCGCTGAACAACAGTCGAGAGGCGAGCCAGCATGTCAGCGCGATCGCGATAAACCCCAGCCACATTCCCAGGGCAATGCTGCCCGTCAGTTGCAAGGCGCTGAGCTGGATCAGCAGCGGGCGGCGCGGATTGGGACGGTTGGGCATGGCTGCCTCCTGGCGGGTGGTCGCGGGCGAGTGGCGATTGTCGCATGAAGATTAATCGCCGTCGGCTCTTCTGCACGGGGTAATTTATGAGGACAATCGGCGCCTTTGCCAACGGGAGCCTGGAATGCCTGAAATGCCTCAAGTAAAAAACTGCTGGCGCTGGGATATTTTTTGCGCCGTGGTCGACAACTTTGGTGACATCGGCGTGACCTGGCGTCTGGCCCGACAACTGGTGGCCGAACATTCGGTGGCGGTGCGCTTGTGGGTCGATGATTTGCGGGCCTTCGAGCGTTTGTGCCCGGACATCGACATTAATGCCTCACAGCAATGGCAGGAGGGCGTCGAGGTGTGTCAGTGGACGCCCGACTGGCGGCCCACTGAAGCCGCTGACGTGGTGATTGCAGCGTTCGCCTGCCAGTTGCCGAGTGCCTACATGGAGGCCATGGCCGAGCGGGAAAAACCGCCGCTGTGGATGAATCTCGACTACCTGAGTGCCGAGGACTGGGTCGTCGGCTGCCACGGCTTGCCGTCGGTGAAGTACAAGAGCGTACAAAAATTCTTCTTCTTCCCGGGGTTTCAAAAGGGCACCGGTGGCTTGTTGCGTGAAAGCGGATTGCTTGAGCGGCGTCAGCAGTTTCAGCAAAACCCCGAGGCTCAGCGAGAATTCCTCCAAGGCTTGGGGATCGATCCTGCGCAAGGTGCGCAGTTGATCTCGCTGTTTGCCTACGAAAATAAAGGGCTGGCCAGCTGGCTCGAGGCAATGGCTGGCGACTCGACGCCCACTCATCTGCTGGTGCCCGAAGGCCGGATTCTTGGGGATGTCGAACGTTGGCTCGGGGTGGACGGTCTGGTGGCCGGCGCGGTGCATGTGCGTGGTGAATTGACCGTGCAAGTGCTGCCGTTCGTCCGACAGGATCAATACGATCACCTGCTCTGGTGCTGCGATTTCAATGCCGTGCGCGGTGAGGATTCCTTTGTCCGCGCCCAATGGGCTGGCCGGCCACTGCTTTGGCACATCTATCAGCAGGACGAAGACATCCATCTGGACAAGCTCGACGCCTTCCTCGCGCTGTACACCAAAGGCTTGTCCGAGCCTGCCCGCGAGGCGATCAGCGGTCTTTGGCGAGCGTGGAATGCGGGTGACAATATGAGCGTGCACTGGCAATTAACCCGCAAGCACTGGCCAGAACTGCAAAAACACGCCGAAGCGTGGTGTCTGGAACAGGCTTTGCAGGCCGATCTTGCCGCAGCGCTGGTACAGTTTTACCTAAATTGGATATGATACGCGGCCTAGATTTTTGTAAACCCCATCCAAATTCGGATACTCGCAATGAAAACTGGTAAAGAACTGAAACCCGGGATGGTTATCCGTCTCGAAAACGATCCTTGGCTGGTTCAGAAAGCTGAATTCACCAAGTCGGGTCGTAACAGCGCGATCATGAAGACCAAGCTGAAAAACCTGCTGACCGGTTACAAGACCGAGATCGTTTACAGCGCCGACGACAAACTGGACGACGTAATCCTCGACCGTAAAGAAGCGACCCTGTCCTTCATCAGCGGCGACTCCTACACGTTCATGGACACTACCGACTACACCATGTACGAACTGAACGCTGAAGACATCGAAGCCGTTCTGCCTTTCGTTGAAGAAGGCATGACCGATGTTTGCGAAGCGATCTTCTTCGAAGAGCGTCTGGTTTCCGTAGAACTGCCGACCACTATCGTGCGTCAGGTTGACTACACCGAAGGTTCCGCTCGCGGCGACACTTCCGGCAAGGTGATGAAGCCTGCCAAACTGAAGAACGGTACCGAGTTGTCGGTTGCTGACTTCATCGAAATCGGCGACATGATCGAGATCGATACCCGCGAAGGCGGTTCCTACAAAGGCCGTGCTAAATAAGCACTGCTTCAGGAATGAAAAGCCCGACCATTGAGTCGGGCTTTTTTGTGCCTGCAGTTTCAGGTCCAGCAATGAACCCTTGTGGGAGCGGCGGTGCGTTATTTCTTCAGGTGTTGCTTGAGCTCTTCGGACGCTTGAAGCATCGCTGAACGCACCGCAGGCACCTGGCTCACCACATTGAGCAAGCCGTAGTCGTGGATCATGCCGTTGTAACGCACCGAGGTAACCGGCACCCCGGCTTCGTCGAGATTGCGGGCATAGGCCTCACCCTCATCGCGCAGGACATCGGCGCTCGCCGTCTGCACCAGCGCGGGTGGCAGGCCCTTGAGTTGAGCAGTCGTCGCCCGCAGCGGCGAGGCATAGATCTCGTTACGCTGTTTGGCGTCGGTGGTGTAGTTGTCCCAGAACCACTTCATCATGTTTTTGGTGAGGAAGTGCCCCTCGGCAAACTGGTTGTAGGACGCCGTCTCGAAGCTGGCGTCAGTCACCGGCCACAGCAGCGCCTGGAACCTGATCGCCGGCGTGCCCTTGTCTTTGGCCATCAGCGCAACCACCGCTGCCATGTTGCCGCCGACGCTGTTACCGACCACGGCCAGACGTTTGCCGTCGACATTGATCTCTTTACCGTGTTCGGCCACCCATCGGGTTGCGGCGTAAGCCTGATTGATCGCCACCGGGTAATGCGCTTCCGGCGAAGGCGTGTAATTGACGAACACCGCCACCGCCCCCGAACCGGCAACCAGGTCCCGAACCAGACGCTCGTGGGTCGGGAAATCCCCCAGCACCCAGCCGCCGCCGTGGAAGAACATGAACACTGGCAGCTCACCTTTGACCCCGGCCGGTCGAACGATGGTCAGGCTGAGCGGCTGGCCGTCAACTTGAATGGTCTTCTCGCTGACATCGGCTTTTGGCAGCGTCAGTTTCACCCCAGCCTGCGCGCCGACCAGCACCGCGCGTGCTGCTTCAGGGGTGAGTTGTTCCATCGGTTTGCCGGTGCCGGCGTTCAGAACATCGAGGAACGCTTGGGTGTTGTGTTCAACCCCGTCGTCCGCGAACGCGCTGTGGATGGACAAGGCGAAAAGGGTACCGGTCAAGACTTTACTGAAAGTGCGCATGTTCGTTTCCTTGTTCGGGCCTGGGAATCAGCGGTTAGACGGTGACGTGCAAACGCACATCGACGTTGCCACGGGTGGCGTTGGAGTACGGGCAGACCTGGTGTGCAGCGTCGACCAGGCTTTGTGCATCGGCTTGTTCAAGACCCGGCAAGCTGACGTGCAGGTCGATGTCCAGGCCGAAACCGCCAGGGATCTGGCCGATGCCGACATGGGCGGTGATCGAAGCGTCGTCCGGGATTTTGCGTTTGGTCTGGCTGGCGACGAATTTCAGCGCGCCGATGAAGCAGGCGGAGTAACCGGCTGCGAACAGTTGCTCAGGGTTGGTCGCTGCGCCGCCGGCACCACCGAGTTCTTTGGGCGTGGCGAGTTTGACGTCGAGGATGTTGTCGCTGGAAACCGCACGACCGTCACGGCCGCCGGTGGAAGTTGCGATAGCGGTGTAGAGAGTTTGCATGGTGTGAGCCTCATTCGGGTTTGATGTTTTGCGCTAAATATTTGCGCGCTAAGTAAGTGCGAGATAAATGTAGCTCGTGAATATTTAGCGCGCAAGATAAATTTTTGAAGAAGTTTTGGTTTGAGGAGTGGGGGCTGATTGGATGTATTGAGTTAGAGCGGTGGCGGCAGGATTTTCAGCGAGGAATTTTTTTGACTTGGATGGCGAATAAGATTTGAAGCAAACCACCCATCCCCTGTAG